>DAOMBL010000023.1:0-16329 GCA_035427325.1 Casimicrobiaceae bacterium | reverse complement strand
CGGCCGCTCGTGCGCGTCGACTACCGCGTGCCGTCGCTGGCCGGGCCCGCGCAGCGGCTGGTCGGCGCGCGCGTGAGCGGAGTGACGTCGCGCGGCAAGACGATGGTGATCGCGTTCGACCGCGGACTCGTCCATCTGTCGCACCACCAGCTCTACGGTCGATGGCGAATCGCGGATGCCCGGAGCGTTCCCGTCACGGACCGCGCCGTGCGCGTCGTCCTCGCGACCTCGACCCGGGTCGCCACGCTGTACAGCGCGACGGCGATCGCGCTCGTCGACGAACGCGAGGTCGACGCGCACCCGCTTCTCGCGCGCCTCGGGCCCGACGTGCTCGACCGCTCGACCACGCCCGCGCTCGTCGCCGCGCGCCTCGCCGGGGCCCGCTTCGCGCGCACGACGCTCGGCCACCTCCTGCTCGACCAGTCGTTCGCGGCCGGGCTGGGCAACTACCTGCGCAGCGAGATCCTGCACGTCGCCGGCCTTCGGGCGGACGCGCGTCCCGCGGACGTCCGCGGAATCGCGCTGCGCCGTCTCGCCGCCGCAATCGTCGCCTTGCCCCGCCGCAGCTACCGGACGCGCGGTGTCACTGCCGGTACGGCGCTCTCGCGCACGCTCGCCCATCGCGGCGTTCCCCGGGCGGCGCGCCGCTTCCTCGTCTACGATCGCGAAGGCGAACCGTGTCGGACCTGCGGTACGGCGATCGAGAGGTCCGACGTCGCCGGCCGCGGCTGGTTCCACTGTCCGGCCTGCCAGCCTCCGCTGCCGGCGCAGCGGCGCTGAAGCCGCATCGCGGCGGTGAACGCGCGACGTTTCGCGGAGCCGTGCGGAGTTTGGCATGATCGCGCCATGCACGCGCTGGCACTCGCCGCAGCCATGATCATCGCTTCCTCCTCCATCGCGACCACGCCGGACGGTCCCGCGCCTCCGAATCCGGCCGGGCCCTACCCGGCCGGCGATTTCGTCGTCACCACCGGCGAACTGTCGCCGCTCGCGCCCGCGCCGCGGCTGTACTTCGCCAAGGAATGGATCGCCGTCCCGCGTGAGGGGGTGCCGGTGTCCGGATTCGCGAGACGGACGAGCGCCGCCGACGACGTGCGGGCGTGGAACGCGTCTCCTGCGGCCGGCGAGCGGCCGGGGCCGCGACCGCCCCTGGTGTGGCTGGGATCGCCGGCACGCGTCGAGGGCGCACGCGTCGCGCCCGACCTCGCGCACTTCGTCGCGAATGGGCGGACCCATGCGCTCACGCTCGCGCCGAGGCTCCCGTCGAACGGATCCTGGGCCGACGCGACCACCGGTGCGTGGTTCGCAAAGCGCGACGTCGCGCTACGGGGGGAGTGGAGGAACAACGCCTTCGAGGCGCGAACGCTCTGGCCCGCGGATTTCCGGATCGATGACGCCGCACCCGTTGCCTCCCTTCCGCGCGACCGCCCCCCGAACCTCGCGCTGCGCGACCTCGTGCGCGTGACGAGCGGCGATGCGCGCCATCCCTTCCTCGCCCGCCCGATCTGGGAGCGCGAGGGGACCGCCCGTGCTTGGGCCGGGAAGCCGGTGCTGCTCGTCATGGTGAACGGCGCGCAGGGCGACGACGACGAGGCCTGGGGCGGACACTTCGCCATCGGCACCGGCCGCCTCGGCGCCGGCGGCGCGATCGACGACATTCTCGTCGACAACTTCTACTCGCTCGACGTCGTGAGCGAGAAAGGCATCCTCGCCGCGCCCACGCCGCTCGACCAGTACCTCGCCGACGTCAACAGTGGACAGGCGTGGTACCGGCCCACGGCACTGCTGATCGCGGTACTCGGCGGCGACGAGGTGCCTTCGCGCGTGCAGGGCGCGTTCAACCGCGCCTACGCGCAGTTCTGGCGCCACCAGCTCCTCTACCAGCATTCGCTCGCGAACTGCTCGGGCATCAGCGTCGACACCCTGCGCGCGCTCGGCTGGCGCCTTCCCGCGAACGCCCCCGGGATCGGTTCGACCGCGCTCGCCTGGCTGGCATTTCCCTGGGTGCTCGCCACCGAGCGCTCGCTGTCGAAGGCGCGCGTCGCCTTCGAGTACCTGTCCGAGGATCGCACGCGGCTGTTCCCGGGCGTCGCCTTCGAGACGATCGGCGCGTCGCTCGTCGCGCTCCCGCAGGGGGACGCCCGAGGCGGGGCGAGCGCGTTCGAGCACGCGCTGGCCCGGGATATCGAGGCCCTGGTGTTCGTGCACGTGCCGCAGCTGCCGTCGTCGCGCGCGCCAGGCTCCTGGCCGGTCGTCTCCCCGGCGGAGTACAAGGGCAAGGTGCCCGCGGACCCGGAGGACCGGAAGATCATTCCGGTGCTGTCCCGGCCGTTCCCGTCGAACCTGCGCGACGACGACCTGTTGCCGGAGGCACGGCGGCCGTCCGACCTCCCGCTCTACGTCTGGTCGGCGATCGCGCTCGCGGCCTTAGTCGCGGTCGCCGCCTGGCTCGTCCACGTCCTGCGTCGATGAAGCGCCTCCCCGGGGCTCTCGGACCGGTGTGCTTGACAAGCTATTACAATTCTATAATATTGGAATTATGAAATCCTACTCGCTGGCCACTTCTCCGATCTATCCGGGACATGCGCCGATCGACGCGGCGCGCGCGGTCACCGCCCTCGCCGCGCTCGCCCAGCCGTCGAGGCTCGCGATCTTCCGCGCGCTGGTCGAGCACGCGCCCGGCGGCCTCACGCCGGGCGAACTCTCGGCGCGCCACGACATCGCGCCGGCGACACTGTCGTTCCACCTGAAGGAGCTGGCGAACGCCGGTCTCGTCACCGACCGCCGCGAAGGGCGCCGCATCCGGTACTGCGCCGACCTCGCCTCGATGAACGCGCTCGTCGGTTACCTCGTCGACCACTGCTGCCGGTCCGCCGGTCGCGTGACCGCTGCCGCGTGCCCGCCGGAATGCGCCCCGGCGACGCACCCTCCCACCCCGACGCGCAAGAGGACCTCGCCATGAAACGATTCCACGTCCACCTGTCGGTACCCGACCTCGCCGCCGGCGTCCGCTTCTACAGCGGCATGTTCGGCCGCGCGCCGAGCGTGACGAAACCGGACTACGCGAAGTGGATGATCGACGATCCCCGCGTCAATTTCGCAATCTCGGCGCGCACCTCGCGCTCCGGACTGGAACACCTGGGCTTCCAGGCCGACGACGCCGGGGAACTGGCCGACCTCCGGGCGCGCTTCGAAGCCGCGCAGGCCGGCTCGGTCACCGACGAACCCCTCGCCCGCTGCTGCTACGCGGTCTCCGACAAGCACTGGGTCACCGATCCCGCCGGCGTGGCCTGGGAAGCGTTCCACACGCTGGACGCGATCCCGCGCTTCGGCGCCGACGGCGGCGAACCGATGGCCCAAACGTGCTGCGACCGCACGAACCCGGACGTCATCGCGCAGGCACGGGCCAGCGGCTGCTGCAGCGTGGACGCCGCCTCGCAGGCGAGCGCGACCGCTCCCGCGGGACGCCGGTGTTGCGCGTGACCGGGACGCCCTCCGGTCACGCGAGCTTCGACGGCAGCGCGCGCCGGCCCGCGGCCGGCCCCGCGATGCCGTCGACGCGCACGCCCGCAGCGGAAAGGCTCGTGCGCATGACGCGACGCCTCCTCTCGCGCGCCCCGCGCCTCCTCGCTCCGCTGGCCCTGCCCTTCGTCGCCGCATGCGCCGCGGCCCAGCCGCAGGCGCCGGCGTTCCCCGTGGGCGCCACGTTCGCGTGGATCGGCACGAACGACGGCGCGACGCGGCGCCTCGACGTCCCCGACCCGAACCACTACACCATCCGCTTCGACGCCTCGGGTCGAGCGGAACTCCGCCTCGACTGCAACCGCGGCTCCGCGCAATGGTCGCGGGACGGCGGCCGCCTCTCGCTGTCGCCTCCGGCGTCGACGAAGATGAAGTGCCCCGACGGCTCGCTCGACAGCGTGTTCGCGGCCGGCCTCGCGCGCGCCGCGCGCTGGCACGTCGAGGGCGACGTGCTCGTGCTCTCCGGGGACGACGGCTCGGCGATGCGTTTCGCGCCCGTCGGGCGCTGATCAGCGCGCCGGAGTGCGCAGGTAACCGCGCTTCGCCAGGCCGGTCGCGACCGACGCCGCGACGTCGTTCGCGTCGGCTGCGGTGCCCGACGGATACGAGACGATCACCATCGCGCGCCAGCTTTCCTTCGAGGTGTCCAGCCCGTAGAGACGCACCTCGGTGACCGAGGTCGGCGTCGTGTCGAGGTCGGTGCGCGGGTCGGGGTCGGAGCGGGCCCCCATCCACCGGTACATGCCGCCGGACCGGACGATCGGCTTGTCGCTCGGCGGCTGCACGAACAGGATCGCGTCCGCACCCGCCCCGCGCGCCGCGTCGATCACCGCCGCGCCATCGACGGTGACCGCCCCCGCGTCGATCCCTGCCGCTCCGGGAAGCCCGTCGCGCGTCGCGACCGCCGCGCCTGCCGCCGTGAGCCGCGCCGCGAACGCGTCGTCCCAGGCCTTCCGCCGCACCGCGTCGCCGTCGATCGTCACGATCGCGATCTTCGCGAGCGGTCGTGCCGCCCGGACCGAGGACTGCTCGACCTCCCGCAGCACGACGCGGTTGTCGGTGGTCGCGCAGCCGGCGAGGACGAGCGCGATCGCCACGGCGGACAGGACTCGCGCGATCATGCGGGCGCCTTCGCCGGAGTCAGGCCATGCGCCGCGATCGCGCTCACGATCACCCTCGCGAGTCCGTCCGCCTCGCGCCGGAACGACGCGGGGTCGTAGGTCTCGGTGACACCGGTCCACACCAGCCGGTTGCTGGCGACGTCGAAGAGCGAGGTCTCGATCGTCGCGATGCGCGTCTGGATGACCTGCGGCTGCGCGACCCAGCCGCCGTACCAGCCCCACCATCCCGGGCCGACCGGCCCCACCGGCACCATCGTCGTGCGCACGTCGGTCCGGGTCTGCACGCCGCGCAGGTGCACGAGCATCAGTCCGTCGGCTCCCGAACGGAGCACGCCGTCCCGCATCTGCTCCTCGGTCAGCCTGCCGTCGGGCAGCAGGCGGTAGCCCTGCACGCCTTCGACGCCGACCGCGGCGAGCTGGCCGGCGAGGATGTCCTCGAAGATGCGCCGCTGCGTCAGGTCGCCGCCGACGCTCGCCACCAGCACCTTCGCGAACGGCTTCGATCGCGCCGAAGGATCGAACCACGCATCGCGCATGGTCGTCGACGCGCACGCGGCGAGCAGCACCGCGGCACAGGCGACGAGCGCGCCCGGCGCGGCTCGGCGCGCTGCATGCAGGTTCGTCGCGGTCACGGCGAGGCCGTCGCTCAGCGGTGGCGAAACACCGGCTTGCGCTTCTCGACGAACGCGCGCATGCCTTCCTTCTGGTCGTCCAGCGCGAAGGTCGCGTGGAACTCGCGCCGCTCGAACAGGAGTCCCTCGGCGAGCGACGACTCGTACGCGCGGTTGACCGCCTCCTTGACCTTCATCACCACCGGCAGCGAGAACGACGCGATCTGCGTCGCGATCGCGAGGACCTCGTCGAGCAGCCTGTCGGCGGGCACGACGCGCGACACCAGGCCCGCCCGCTCGGCCTCCGCCGCGTCGATCATGCGCCCCGTGAGGCACCAGTCCATCGCCTTCGCCTTGCCGACCGCGCGCGGCAGGCGCTGCGTGCCGCCGAACCCCGGCATCGTGCCGATCGTGATCTCCGGCTGGCCGAACTTCGCGGTGTCGGCGGCGACGATGAAGTCGCAGGCCATCGCGAGTTCGCATCCGCCGCCCAGCGCGTAGCCCGCGACCGCCGCGATCACCGGCTTGCGGGTGTAACGGACCGCCTCCCAGTTGCGCGAGATGTAGTTGTCGCCGAGCACCTTCGCGTAGCTCCACTCCGCCATCGCGCCGATGTCCGCGCCCGCGGCGAACGCCTTCGCGTTGCCGGTGATCACGATCACCGAGATGCCGGGGTCGGCGTCGTAGCCCTCGAGCGCCGCCTTGATCTCGTCGGCGATCGCGTCGTTCAGCGCATTGAGGCGCTGCGGGCGGTTGAGCGTGATGAGCGCGACGCGTCCGCGCGTCTCGGTGAGGAGGTTCTCGTAGGCCATGGAAGGTTCGATGCTCGTGGTCGAAGGGACGGACGCGCCCGTCGCAGGACGCTCCGCTGCCGGAGAGCCCGCATGATAGCGCGGCGGCCCGACGTCCCGCGCGGAGGATGAACACGCCGCGGGTTCGTCGCGCCTGCGACGGGCCTGCGCCGCGCGGGCGCGGATTCGTCGCAACGCGCTGGCGCGCCACACGCGGATGGCCGACAGTGGCGTCGACTCGCGACCGACGCGAGTCCGGCACCGGACCGATCCCGGCCGGGCCGCCACCCACGGGAGCCACGCCATGTCCGCACGCAACCTGTCCCTGTGCCTCGGTGCCGCGCTCGCGTTCGCGACGGCAGCGACATCGGTCTCGGCCGCCGAACCCCCGCCGGCGACGCCGGCGGTGAAGCGCGCCTTCGAATACTTCGAGAAAGGCCCGGACCAGCTTCGCCAGTTCATCCACCGCACCCGGACGATCTACCAGCTCTACTACGTCGACGTGGTCAAGGCGTACGACGCCGCGCGCGGCGTCAAGGCGGCCGCCGCCGATCCGCCGCGCGTCGCCTCGGTGTCGCCCGAAATCCGCTGACGCGTCCCGCGCCGCCCGGTCGCAGCGCCGGGCGGCGATCGCGATCGGCCTCCCGCGCGGTCCCGCCTCGCTTCCCCTGGGACTCCGGGCGCCTCACGCTGCCCTCTGCAGGCGCGCCAACCGCCGCCGGATTCCCGCCCGATGCGCCGGACGCGTATCGGTCGCGCCCGGATTCGCGCCATCCGCAGCCGGATTCGCACCGGCCCGGGGCGGTTTCACCCTCCGTTTCCGGGCACCCGTCGCAAACCGCCCGCTACCGCACGCCGGACCCTAGAGTGACGGCATGCCGCTTGCGTCCGCTCGAATCGGTTTCGTATGCTGGCAGCCGGCGACCGGCGGCCGCGGGCGCCGCACCGCCACCGGCCATCGACGACGGGGAGATCGATGGGATCCGCCGCGCGCACGCTGAAAGCCGTCATCGCCGAAGACGAGCCCGTGCTTCGCGCCGAGTTGCGCGATGCGCTCGCGAAACTCTGGCCGGAACTCGAGGTGTGCGCGGAAGCGGAAGACGGCATCGCCGCGTTGCGCGAGATCGCCGCGCATGCGCCGGACGTCCTGTTCCTCGACATCCAGATGCCCGGCCTGTCCGGGCTCGAGGTCGCGAAGCACGCGAGCGGCCGCTGCCACATCGCGTTCGTGACCGCCTACGACCGGTACGCGGTCGCCGCATTCGAGCAGGGCGCGGTCGACTATGTGATGAAGCCGTTCTCGATCGCGCGGCTCGCCACCGCCATCGAGCGCCTCAAGGCGAAGACCGCGAACGCGCCCGCGAGCCTCGACGGCCTGATCCGCGCGCTGGCCGGGGCGTCGGGGGCGCGCCGCGAGTACCTGCGGTGGATCACCGCGTCGCAGGGAAGCGAACTGCGGCTCATCACGATCGACGAGATCCTCTACTTCCAGTCGGACAACAAGTACACGCTCGTCGTCACCGCCGACAAGGAATCACTGATCCGACGGCCGATCCGCGAGCTGATCGACGAACTCGACCCGCAGGTCTTCTGGCAGATCCATCGCGGCACGCTGGTCAACGCCGGCGCGATCGCCGGCGTGCACCGCGACCTCGGCGGACACCTGCGGGTTCGCGTCAAGGGGCGCAAGGAGACGCTCGCGGTCAGCGAATCCTATACGCACCTGTTCAGGCAGATGTAGCCCGGGCGACGGGCCGCCGCGGGAATCGGCCATGCGCGAGCCGCGCCCACGCTGCCGGATCCACCGCGCGCTCGGCATCGCCCAGGCCGCCGCGTTCGCGGCGGCCGTCCCGGCCGCCCTCGCACAGGCACCGGACGACGAGCCCGCGCGCAACACCCTGCGGGTCGAGGTCACCGGCTCCCACATCGCGCGCATCGAGGGCGAGAGCGGCCTGCCGGTGCAGACGATCACGCGCCAGGAGATCCTCGACGCGGGGGTGCAGACGATGCAGGACCTGCTCGAGCGCATCAGCGCCAACCAGTCGTTCGGAAGCTGGAACGAGGCGAAGGGGATCGGCAACCTGCTGACGGGCTTCACCGCCGCCTCGCTGCGCGGGCTGGGCAGCCAGCGCACGCTGATCCTGCTCAACGGCCGGCGGCTCGCTCCCTACGCGCTCTCCGGCGGCCAGAGCGTCGACCTCTCCGGCATCCCGCCCTCGGCGATCGAGCGCGTCGAGGTGCTGAAGGACGGCGCTTCCGCGGTCTACGGGACCGACGCCCTCGGCGGCGTGATCAACTTCGTGCTGCGCAATGATTATTCGGGCGCGGAAGCGAACGGCAACGCGTACGTCACCGAACACGGCGGCGGCGACAACTGGCGCGTGAGCGCCGCCGCGGGTTGGGGCGACCTCGCGAAGGACCGGTACAACCTCTTCGTCGTCGCCGACTACTTCCAGCAGGATGCGCTGCGGGCGTCGCAGCGCGAGGCCTCGCGGACCGCCTATCTGCCTGCGCTCGGGCTGGACCTGACCTCCGGCTACACCTTTCCGGCGAACATCGCCCAGACGGACCTCGCGACCGGCGAGAGCTGGGGCTTCCCGGGGTTTCGCAATCCGACGATCCCCTACCCCGGCGGCCCGGCGCCGGACTCCTGCCTGCCGCCCACCTCGTTCCCGACGGAAGGCGGCCGCCGGTACCAGTGCTACTTCGACTACGCGAGCTTGACCGACACGATCCCGGAGGCCAGCAAGGCCAACGCCCGCGCGCGCTTCACATGGCGGTTCGACGGGGGCGGACAGTTCTTCGCGGAAGCGTCGTACTACGAGGGTCGGTTCACGCAGCGCATCTCGCCCACGCCGGTCCGCAGCGGATCGAGCACTTCCACCTCGCTGCCTGCGACCTCTTCGTGGTATCCCTCCGCGTTCGTCGCCGGATTGCCTGACGGCGATCCGAACGCTCCGGTGGAACTCTTCTACCGCACCGTGGAACTCGGCGCGCGCGTCGACCGGACGACCACCGAGCAGTGGAATGCCGTCGCGGGCGTGCAGGGGACGTTCGCCGGCTGGGACGTCGAGGTCGCCGGCACCTGGACCCGGAACCGCCAGGTCGGCGAGTTCCAGAGCGGCTACCTGCACGCCGGCGCGTTCCTGCCGCTGATGGCGTCGGGTGCGGTCAATCCGTTCGGCCCGAACCCGGAAGCCGTGCTTCGGCAGATGCGCGCGACCCAGATCACCGGCCCCATGAACGACAATCGCGCGAGCAACTACGGAATCGACGCGAAACTCACCCGCGACCTCGCCAGGGCGCCGGGCGGGCCGGTGACCGTCGCGTTCGGCGCCGAGGCCCGTCGCGAGAGCCTCGAGCAGTCGAACGCCGAGGTCCTGGTGAGCGACGACGTGGTCGGAGGCGGCGGCCAGGTGCCGTCGATCACGTCGGTGGATCGCACGGTCGGAACGCTGTTCGGCGAGGTCAACGTGCCGGTCACGACGACCCTCGAGGCCAATGCCGCGGTGCGCTACGACCACTACAGCGACTTCGGCGGCACGACCAACCCGAAGCTGACGCTGCGCTGGCAGCCGCGTCGTTCCGCGCTGCTGCGCGCGTCCTGGGGCAAGGGGTTCCGCGCGCCGACGCTCTCCGACCTGTTCCTGCCCCAGGTCCGGGAGTTCGCCTTCGACGAGGCCCAGCAGGATCCGATCCGCTGCCCGGTCACCGGAACGCCCGCCGACTGCGAGAGCATGTTCGTTCCAGTCCTCATCGGCGGCAACCCGGCGCTCGAGCCCGAGACCTCCGAACAGGTGAATGCCGGCATCGTCCTCGAACCGGCGAGCGGCGTGTCGATCGGCCTCGACTACTACCGCGTCGAGGTGCGCAACGTCATCGGCGTGCTTCCGGTCGACACCATTTTCCAGAACTACGCCCAACTCGGCCCCGGCTACGTCGTTCGCAAGCCGCCGACGGAGGACCACCCGCATCTGCCCGGGCCGATCGACTACGTCGTCCAGTATCCGACCAACACCGGCGATCTCACGACGTCGGGTCTCGACGTCAACCTGATGTGGCGCGGACCGGCGACCCCCGCGGGAACGTTCTCGTTCACGCTCAACGGGACCTACGTGATCGACTACCGCTACCAGGGATTCGAATCGGTCGCACTGCCTTCGGGCGTGGGCACGCGCGGACCGGACGGCGCCATCGCCCGGTACCGCCAGTATGCGCAGCTCGGCTGGACCCGGGGTCCGTGGGGTGCGACGCTCGCCAACACCACCCAGAGCGGCTACAGCGAAGTCGACCTCCTCACCTGCGGAGACGAAGGCTGCACCGGCACGCGCCGCGTCGGGACCTGGTCGGTGTGGGACCTGCAGCTCCGCTACGGCCCCTCGTCGAACCTGAACCTCACGCTGGGCGTGCGCAACCTGTTCGACCGGGCGCCGCCGGTCTCGAACCAGTCGAACACCTTCCAGGTCGGGTACGACCCGTCCTACGCGGATCCGCGCGGCCGGATCTTCTACGGCGCGCTCCGCTATGCGCTTCCGTAGGCGAGCGATGGACCCGGACCGCTCCGCTCCCCGTGCCAAGCGGCGACGCGCCTCGTCCTGGGCGAACCCATGGTTCACCGGCCTGACCTGGCGCGGGCTGGCGATCGTCGCGGCGATCTGCGTCGTCAACGGGACGCGCCGGAAGATCGCGGACGTCGCCGCGTCTCCGTGGCCGGACCTGCTCATCGAAACCCTGCAACTGTCCGCGCTCGGGCTCCTGATCGCGGTTCCGGTGGCGGTCGCGCTGGTCGTCACCTGGAACCTCGCGCCCGCGCAGCCGGGGCGGCGCTACGCGATGCTGGCGCTCTCCGTCGCGCTGTCGTCGTTCGTCGGCGTGGCGGCGCACTTCTACGCCGACCTCCGGTTCATGTGCGGCGAGACGTCCAGCGCGTGCTACGGCGAGCCCTGGCCGCTCGCGCTGCTGCGCTCCTGGGTGCGCTACGGGACGATCGCCGCGCTCGGGAGCGCGGTGTTCGTCCACTTCCGCATCACCGCCGAAAGCGTGGAGCGCGCGCTCGACGCGGAAGCAGGCCGCGCGCGCTACGCCCGGCAGATGGAGGAGGCGCACCTGCGCGTGCTCCAGGCCCAGATCGAGCCGCACTTCCTGTTCAACACGCTCGCCAACGTACGCCGCCTCTACCAGACCGGCGCGCCCGCCGCCGAGGCGATGCTCGACAACCTGATGCGCTACCTCGAAGTCGCGCTGCCGCAGATGCGGACCGCGGCCTCGACGCTCGGCCGCGAAGCGGCGCTGTGCGAGGCGTACCTCGCGATCCAGCGGATCCGCATGGGCCCCCGGCTCACATTCGCGATCGACGTTCCCGAGGCGTTGCGCGATGTCCCGCTGCCGCCGATGATGCTGCTGACGCTGGTCGAGAACGCGATCAAGCACGGCATCGCCCACCTGCCCGAAGGCGGGGACGTGCGCATCGGCGCGACGCTCGACGGAACGGATCTTCGGGTGCGGGTCGACGACAGCGGGGGCGGTTTCGCGCAGACCTCGGGCACCGGCACCGGCCTCGCCAACGTCCGTGCCCGCCTGCGCGGGCTGTACGGTGCCGCCGGGCGCCTCGACCTGTCGCACCGGTCTCCACAGGGCGTGAGCGCGACGATCACATTGCCGCACGACCCGAACCGCGACCTCGCGCGCATGTCATGATCCCGGGCAGCGTCCTCGCGTCCCCGTCGCCCCGCACCGCGCTGACGCCGCGCTTCGTCATCGACGCGTGGCGTTCGATCTCGCGGCGGGAGATTCGGGCGACCATGCTGCTCGGATGCGTGCTGTTCTTCCTGACCATCGCGCGGGGCATCCCGCTCGGAGCAGGCCACCTCGGCCTGCCCATCATCGCCCTGGGCGCCGAGATCGAGGCGTTCATCGTGCTCCTCGCGTTCGTCGTGGCGGACCGGATGGCGGGCGGCGATCCGGACCGGAAGGGAACCTACGCGATGGCCGTCGTCATCGGCGCCGCGGTCGGTTCCCCGGTCGCGATCGAGATCGTGCTGGCGCTCCTCGAGCGGTTCGTCCACGAGCAGCCCTGGCCGTTCCCGATACCCCTCCACCTGTACCGCGCGTTCGACCTGTTGATGCTGAGCGGCGCCACGGTCTGGCTCATCCTCGATCGCAGGCGCGCGCTTCGCGCACGCGAGCGTCTGCACGTCGCGGAACAGCAGCGGATCCTCGCGGAGCGCGAGAGCCTCCAGTCCGACCTCCAGGCGCTGCAGGCGCGCGTCGAGCCGCGCTTCCTGTTCGGCACGCTGGCCCGGGTGCGCGCGCTCTGCCGGGAGGACCCGTCGCGCGGAATTCGCATGCTCGACGACCTCATCGCCTACCTGCGCGCCGCGATGCCGCGGATGCGCGATTCCTCTTCGACCCTCGCGCAGGAGGTCGAACTCGCGCGCGCCTGGCTCGACATCGTGCGCCGGGATGCCGGCGAACCGATGCGCATCTGGATCGACATCCCGCCGGGGGTGGGCGACACGCGCATGCCGCCGATGACGGTGCTGCCGCTCGTCGAGCAGGCGATCGCCGGCCGACTCGCGGGCACCGAGGGCGAGTGCACGATCCGCCTCTCCGCCGAGGTCACCGGCGAACGGCTGCGGCTGAGGATCGCCGAACGCGGAGCGAGTCCGATGCCCGCCGTCGAGAGCGAGGGCATCGCGTCGATCCGCGAGCGCCTGCACGCGCTGTTCCGCCGCGACGCGACGCTCGACATACTTCGCCCCGCGGCTGGCGGGTCCGAGTTCGTGCTCGAAATGCCGGCGGAATCGGCCCCGGCGCCCGATGCGTCCCGGTCCGATGCTCCCGCGCTCGACGCTCCGGCATCGCCGGGGGCCTGACGGCTGCACGCACGAGTCCCGATCGACGGGTTCCCGGCACAGCGACCGACCCCGGCGTGGGCGCGGTCGCGCCTCGTCGGGCGCCTGCCGCGCGGCCGCGTTCCGGACATCCCGGCGCCCGATCGCGCGGCGCAGCGAGGCGCCTGCGCGGACTCAGTCGCCCGGGACGATGTCCTCGCGCGCGGCGGCGATCGCCTGCGCGAGCACGTCGGCGTCGCCGATGTGGTTCGCGAGCAGCAGCACGAGCTTCGCGTTGACGAGCGCGCTCTGTGCGTCGTCGAGGCCGCGGTGCGCGGCGATCAGCCGCTCGTAGAAGCCGTCGGGGTCGGCGATCCGGGGTTCGCTGTCGAGCCTGGCCATGTCCTCTTTCCCGCTCACGCATTCGCGGTCGCGCGGGCGAGCGCCGCGCGCACCGCATCGGCATCGAACGCCCGCCAGCGCGCGCACACATGCTGGTCGGGGCGCAGCAGGTAGCAGGTCCCGGGCAGCGCAGCATAGCGCTCGGCCACCAGCCCTTCGACGTCGCGGACCGCGATGGCGCCCGCCGCGGCGGGAGCGTCGACCTGCACGACGTGCACCGGCACGGCTCCGCGCGCGAGCGCGTCGACGGCGTCCGACGGCAGCGGCCCGAACGCGAGCAGCGTGAATCCGCATTCGAGATGTCGCAGCAGCCACTCGCCCGCCGGACCGCGTACCGGGGCGTCGGCGGCGGGCGTCCCGGGCACCATCGCGCCCGGTCCCGATGGAAAGTCGGCATCGCGGTCCGGGGTGTTGAGCGGCGAGTCGGCGAGCACCGCAGGTGTCGACAGCCGGCCGCTGTTGACGAACCGGCGCGCGAACGGGTGCCGCTTCGCCAGGTCGAGCACCGCGTCGCGAAAGGTGCGCGAGACCGCGCTCTTGGGGGTGATGAAATCGGTCGAGCGGGTCGACGCCGCCAGGTTCTCGTCCGCGGCGCGCGTGCGCTCGAGGTCGTAGCTGTCCAGCAGCGCGGCGGGCGCCTCGTCGTCGATCACCAGCGCGAGCTTCCACGCGAGGTTGTCGGCGTCCTGGAACCCGCTGTTCGCCCCGCGCGCGCCGAACGGCGAGACCACGTGCGCCGCGTCGCCCGCGAACAGCACGCGGCCGTGGCGGAACCGCTTCATGCGCCGGCACTGGAACGTGTAGACGCTCGCCCACTCGATGTCGAAGCGCGCGTCGGGTCCGAGCATCGTGCGCAGCCGGGGCAGGATGCGCTCCGGCTGCTTCTCGGTTTCCGGGTCGGCGTCCCAGCCCAGCTGGAAATCGACGCGCCACACGTCGTCCGCCTGCCGGTGCAGCAGCACCGACTGGCCCGGGTGGAACGGCGGGTCGAACCAGAACCAGCGCTCGGGCGGGAAGGCCGACTGCATGTGGATGTCCGCGATCAGGAACCGGTCGCGGAACAACTGTCCTTCGCTCTCGAGGCCCATCAGGCGGCGCACCGGGCTGCGGGCGCCGTCGCAGGCCAGGAGCCACGCGCAGGACATCGTGTAGCTGCCCTCCGGCGTCTCGACCGTCACGTCGACGCGGTCGCGGCCCGGACGCACGCCGGTGACCTTGTGCTTCCACCGGATCTCGACGCCCGGCGTCTCGTGCGCGCGGCGCACGAGCGTCTCCTCGAGGTGGTACTGCTGCAGGTTCACCATCCCCGGCCGGTGGTGCCCGCGCTCGTGCACGAGTTCGAACTGGTAGACCAGCGAATTCCGGTGGAATACCTTGCCGACGTTCCAGCCGACGCCCCTCGCGCAGATCGCCTCCGCGCAGCCCAGGCGATCGAGGATCTCGAGCGAACGCTTCGCGTAGCAGATCGCGCGCGAACCGACGCTCACCGTCTCGTCCTCGTCGACGACCACGACCGGAACGCCGCGCTGTCCCAGGTCGATCGCGAGCGCGAGCCCGATCGGGCCCGCGCCCACCACGATCGCCGGCTTCAGCGAGGGCGCCGCGTCCATGTCCGGCGATCGCTCGAACGAGTAGCGAGGTTGCGTGTAGGTCTTCATGGAGCGATGACGTTCGGCGGCGGAATTCGGCAGGGGCGTTCGCGTCGGCTCACGGGCGGTGCGCAGCGCCCGCGTCGGTTCCGAGGCAGGAGCCCCGGGACCGCCGGCCGACTCCGCCGCCGGCCGGGGCACGACGCGGTTCACCCCTCGAGCGCCTGCCACATCTCCTTGTCGCGCGCGGCGGTCCAGATGCGCGGATCGGGATGGCGGGTCGCCTCGTCGTAGGCGCGCGAGACGTCGAACGGCAGGCAGTGGTCGAAGATGACCCAGTGGCCGAAGCGCGGCTTGAGCCGGTCGTAGGTCTCGCGGTAGACGCTGCGGAGGTCCTTCCCCGCGCGCGCGCCTTCGCGCACCGACGTGAACATCGCGGTCACGAAGTCGCGCGTGCCGTCGAGGCCCGCCTTCACCTGCGCAGGCGTGGTCAGGGCCGCCCCGCGTCCGGGGACGAGCTTCTCGGGCCGGAGCGCGGCGATCGCGTCGAGCGTCGCCGGCCATTCGCCGAGGTAGGCGTCGCCGGTGTAGGGCGTCGCGTCGTACTCGACCAGGTCGCCCGAGAACAGGATGCGCTCGTCCGGGAGCCAGACGACGGTGTCGCCCTTCGTGTGCCCGCGCCCGAGCTGCATGATCTCGACGCGGAGCTTTCCCAGCCACATCGTCATGCGCCGGTCGAACACGATCGTGGGCCAGGTCAGTCCCGGGACCGATTCGACGGCGCGGAAGAGGCGCGGAAAGCGCTCGATCTCGCTCCTCATGTCCTGCTCGCCGCGCTCGACGATGAGGTCGTAGGTGTCGCGGCTCGCGATGACCTGCTCGGGCCGGTAGGCGGACGCGCCCAGCACGCGCACCGCGTGGTAGTGCGACAGCACGACGTAGCGGATCGGCTTGTCGGTGACCTCGCGGATGCGCCGGATCACGTCCTGCGCCATCACCGGCGTGGCCTGCGTGTCGATCACCATCACCGCGTCGTCGCCGACCACGATGCCTGTGTTGGGATCTCCCTCGGCGGTGTACGCCCAGGCGTGATCCGAGAGCCGGTCGAACGAGACCCGCTTCTCGTCGACGTCGGCGTGCGACGCGAATGCCTTCGTGCTCATCTTCGGTGCCAGCGTGCGAATGCGTGGTTCGAGGATACCATCGCGGCGGACGCCATGCCGGCCGTCCGCCGCAACGGCCTGTCGCCGCGGTCAGCCGCCGAACTTCTTCAGGAGCGCCCGGGCGTCGTCGTACAGCGCCTTGCCGTTCGCGCCCTTGGCCCCGGCCTCGCCGACCCATTCGGCGACGACCGGTTCGCAGGCCTTCTGCCAGCGCGCGTATTCGGCGGGCGACACCGTGTCGAACACGCCGCCGGCGTCGCGCGCGAGCTTGATGCCGCCCGCGGTCGTGCCGTCGAA
>DAOMBL010000022.1:0-16362 GCA_035427325.1 Casimicrobiaceae bacterium | reverse complement strand
CGTGTCCTCGAAGTCCAGCCCGCCGGGGGCCGGCGCATGACGGCCGCGGCCTTCGCGGCCGGTCGCGGGATCGGCCCGGGTGCCCGCTTCGGTCCCGGAGCCCCGGGCGACGCGCGATGAGCGCGGGCATGGATGTCTCGCAGCGTCAGGCGGCGGACGCGGTCGTGCGCGTGCTGGCAGGCGCGACTCTCGCGGCGGCGCTCGAAGCCTCGGGCGCCGAGAGGTCGCCCGCGCGGTCGTACGTGCATGAACTCGCCTACGGCACGCTGAGGCACTGGGGCACGCTCGAGGCGATCGTGCTCACGCTCGCGCACCGGAGGCCGCCCGATCCGCAACTGGTCGCCATCCTGGCGGTGGCGCTCTACCAGCTCGAGCACATGCGCGCCGAGCCGCACGCGGTGGTCGACCGCGCGGTGGCCGCCGCCGGCGACGCGGTGCGGCCGCAGGCGAAGGGCCTCGCGAACGCGCTGCTGCGCCGATACCTGAGGGAACGCGACGAGGTGCTCGCGCGCGCGACGTCGACGCCGGTCGCACGCTGGTCGCACCCGCGCTGGTGGATCGCGCGCGTGCGGCGCGACTGGCCGGACGACTTCGATCGCATCCTGCGCGCCGGCAACGAGCGCGCGCCGCTCACGCTTCGCGCGAACCTCCGCGTGACCACGCGCGACGCGCTCGTCGCGCGGCTGCGCGCGACGGGATTCGCGTGCGACCCGGTGGGCGAGTGCGGCGTGATGCTGGCGATCGCGCGACCGGTGCGCGAACTTCCCGGATTCGACGAAGGCGCGTTCTCGGTGCAGGACGCGGGCGCGCAGCTCGCGGCGCCGCTCGCGCTCGGCCGGGACGGCGAGCGCGTCCTCGACGCGTGCGCCGCTCCCGGCGGCAAGGCGACGCACCTGCTGGAGCGCGCCGACGTCGACCTGGTCGCGCTCGACAGCGACGAGTCGAGGCTCGCGCGCGTGCGCGAGAACCTCGCGCGCCTGCGGCTCGCCGACCGCCGCGTGCGGGTGGTCGCCGGCGACGCCGCGTCGCCGGCCGCATGGTGGGACGGCGTGCCGTTCGATCGCATCGTCGCGGACGTGCCCTGCACGGCATCGGGAATCGTGCGCCGCCACCCGGACGTGAAGTGGCTTCGCCGCGCGAGCGACGTGGCGGCGTTCGCGCGGGTGCAGGCGGCGATGCTCGACGCGCTGTGGGGCTGCCTCGCGCGCGGCGGGACGCTCCTCTACGCCACCTGCTCGGTGTTCGTCGAGGAGAACGAGGCGCAGGCCGGGGCGTTCGCCGCCCGGACCCCCGATGCGTTGCGCGAAAGATGCGAATTCCCGGCCGACGCACACGCCCGCGGCGGCCAGCTCTTGCCTTCGCTCCCGGGCGCGCCCCACAATCAGGACGGCTTCTTCTACGCGCGGTTCCGCAAGGCGTGACGCCCCGGCCTCGCGCGAAGCGCGACCGCGCACGCTGCGGGTCCGCCCTCATCCGAGGCATGACGACCCGGCCCACTCCGAACCGCCCCGCCGCGCCCGCCGATCCCGCGAGGCGGCGAGCGCTCGGGTTCGCGGCGGCGCTTGCGCTGGGCGTCGCGGCGGGCCCGGTGCGCGCCGACACGATCCCGGTGAAGACCGCCGAGCTGCGCGTCGAGGACGGCGAGGTCCTGCTCAACGCCGAGTTCGAGATCGCGCTCAATCCGACGCTCGAGGAGGCGCTGCAGAAGGGCGTGCCGCTCTACTTCGTGCTCGACGTCGAGCTCGCGCGCCCCCGCTGGTACTGGCTCGACGAGAAGGTCTTCGCGAACTCGACGACCTGGCGCGTCTCGTACGCGCCGCTGTCGCAGCAGTACCGCGTCGCGAGCGGGATCTTCGCGCAGAACCTGGCGTCGGTCGCCGAGGTCGAGCGGCTGATCGGCCGCGTGACCTCGCGGCCGATCCTGCGCGCCGACGAACTGCAGCACGGCACGCGCTACGAGGCGGCGGTGCGGCTGCGCCTCGACGTCACCCAGCTGCCGAAGCCCTTCCAGGTCAACGCGCTGGCCTCGCGCGAGTGGCAGCTCGCGAGCGACTGGAAGCGCTTCCCGTTCACGCCGTGAGCCGCGCGACGCCCCCCGCCGCGAGCTTCCGGCGGCCGCGTGCCGCGGCGGGCGGGAGCGTCGCCGCGTCGCCCGCGCGTCCGGGCGGCGCGCGCCCATGACCGGCCTCTTCACGCCGCGCGGGCTGCGCTGGCTCCTGATCGCGTCGGCGAGCCTCTCGGCGATCGCGCTGTTCCTGCTCGCGACGGCCTCCGAGAACACGCAGCTCTTCGCGCGCGGCTACGACACGCTGCTCGTGATCAACGTCGCGCTGGTCGGCCTCCTGATGCTCGTCGTGGGCTGGCAGCTCTGGCGGTTGCGACGCAACTACCGCCGCGGCGTCTTCGGCTCGCGGCTCGCCGCGCGGCTCGTGCTCCTCTTCGTTCTGGTCGCGGTCCTGCCGGGCGCGCTCGTCTATGCGGTGTCGGTGCAGTTCCTCGGGCGCTCGATCGAGAGCTGGTTCGACGTTCGCGTCTACCGCGCGCTCGAAGGCGGCCTCGCGCTCGGGCGCAACGCCCTCGACTATCTCGCGCGCGAGGCGACGAACAAGGCGACGCAGATCGCCGAGCAGCTCGGCGACGCCACCGGGCAGCCGGCGCTCGCGCTGTCGCGGGCGACCGAGCAGCTCGGCGTGTCGGAGGCCGCGCTCTTTTCGTCGTCGGGCACGGTGCTCGCGGTGACCGGTGCGGCGGGCGGACCCGTGTCCCCTGAACCGCCGCCCGCGCAGGCGACGCGGCGCGCGCGCCTGCAGCTGCCCTACTCGTCGATCGACCCGATCCCGGCGGGCGGATTCCAGCTCCGGGTCGTCGTCCCGGTCAACAGCGCCGACCGTCGCGAGCCGATCCGCTTCCTGCAGGTGATCGAGCCGGTGCCGCGCGCGCTCGCGCAGGAGATCGAGAAGGCGGAGGCCGGGTACCGCGACTACCAGGAGATCGCGTTCACGCGGCAGGCGCTCAAGCGCCTTTACGCGCTCACGCTGACGCTCACTTTGCTGCTCGCGCTCACCTCGGCTCTCGGGCTCGCGGTGGTGCTCTCGGAGCGCTTCAGCGCGCCGCTCGGCCTCCTCGCCGAGGGCACCCGCGCGGTCGCGCAGGGCGACTTCACGCGCCGCCAGCCGGTCACCTCGCGCGACGAGCTGGGCGTGCTCACCGAGTCGTTCAACGCGATGACCGGCCAGCTCGCCGACGCGCACGCGCGCGACGAGGAGTCGCGGCGCGCGATCGAGACCACGCGCGCCTATCTCGAGAGCATCCTCGGCAACCTGTCGGCGGGCGTGCTCGCGTTCGACGACCGGGAGCGCCTGCGCACCGCCAATCCGAGCGCGAGCGTGATCCTGCAGCAACCGCTCGCCGAGCTCGCGGGGGTCGCCCTGTCCGAGTGGGGGCGGCTCCGGCCCGCGCTCGCGCCGTTCGCGGAACTCGTCGCCGAGGGCTTTCGGGGCGCGCGCGAAGGCCAGTGGCAGCGCGAGGCGCCGTACGCCGTCGGGAACCTGTCGCGCACGCTGCTGATGCGCGGTTCGCGGCTGCCGGGGGAGCCGCACGGCTACGTCGTCGTGTTCGACGACGTCTCCGAACTCGTGCAGGCGCAGCGCGACGCGGCGTGGGCCGAGGTCGCGCGCCGACTGGCGCACGAGATCAAGAATCCGCTGACGCCGATCCAGCTCTCCGCCGAGCGGCTCGTCGTCAAGCTCGAAGGAAGGCTCGAAGGCGCGGACCAGGAGACGCTGAAGCGCGGCACCCAGACCATCGTGAGCCAGGTGGCGGCGATGAAGCACATGGTCGACGACTTCGCGGTCTACGCGCGCCAGCCGCGCCCGGGCCAGATGCAGGCGGTCGACCTATCGGCCCTCTTGCTCGACGTGCTCGCCCTGTACGACAATCTGCGACCCGCTCTCTCGCTGGACCTGCCGGGGACTCCGGTCGTCGTCCAGGGAGAACCCACGCGCTTGCGCCAGGTCCTGCACAATCTCCTGAAGAACGCGGTCGAAGCGCAGGCCGAGCGCGCCGATCCGGCCTGCACGGTCGCGCTCCGCGCGGACGCCGGCGCGGGCGAGGCGACGCTCGTCGTGGCCGACGACGGCCCGGGCTTCCCGCCCGACGTGCTCGCGCACGCGTTCGAGCCGTACGTGACCACGAAGCCGAAGGGCACCGGGCTCGGCCTCGCGATCGTGCGCAAGATCGTCGACGAGCACGGCGGCCGCGTCGCGATCTCGAACCTCGCACCGCGCGGCGCGCGCGTCGCGGTCACCCTGCCGCTGGCGAAGGCATGACGATGACGATCCCGTGGCGCGGACGATGCCGCGCGGCCGACGGTCCGGCGGAGACGTGTCGATGAACGCGAGCGCGCGGGAGATCCTCGTCGTCGACGACGAGGTCGGCATCCGGGAACTCCTGTCCGAGATCCTGCAGGACGAGGGCTATCGCGTCGCGGTGGCCGAGAACGCGCATGAGGCGCGCGCCTACCGCGCGCGTGCGCAGCCCTCGCTCGTGCTGCTCGACATCTGGATGCCCGACACCGACGGCGTGACGCTCCTGGGCGAATGGGGGAGCAGCGGTCAGCTCACGATGCCGGTGGTCATGATGTCCGGCCACGGCACGATCGAGACCGCGGTCGAGGCGACGCGCATCGGCGCGTTCGACTTCCTCGAGAAGCCGATCGGGCTCGCCAAGCTGCTGGGCACGATCACGCGCGCGCTCAAGACCGCGGCGTCGCGGGAGCCGAGGCGCGTGTCGCTCGCGGCGCTCGGCACGAGCGCGCCGGTGCGCGAGGCCGAGCGCCAACTCGAGGCCCTGCTCGCCGCGCGCCGCCCGATCCTGATCCTCGGCGAACCGGGAACCGGCCACGACGCCGCCGCGCAGGCGCTCCGGGCGGGCGATGCGCCGTGGATCGCGCTGGCGGACGGCGCGCGCTTCGCTTCGGGGCCCGCGGCGCTGCTGGAGGACGCGGCCGGAGGCGCGATCTACTGTCCGGAGATCGGGCAGTATTCGAAGGCCGAGCAGAAGGGCCTCGCGTTCGTGCTCGCCAAGCTCGAGCGGGCGGGCATCGTGCTGATCGCGACGTCGTCGGAGCCGCTCGGCGCGCTCGCCGCCGAGGGTCGCTTCGACCCGGCGCTGCTCTCGGCGCTTTCGGCGGGCTCGGTGCTGCTGCCGCCGCTTCGCGCGAGGCGCGAGGACATCCCGCCGCTGATCGAGCGCCTGTGGCGCTCGGGCGGGGCCGGCGAGCCGCTGCTCGCGACGCTGCCGCCCGCGACGCTCACGACGCTCGCGGCCGCGCACTGGCCCGGCAACCTCGACCAGCTCGCGAGCGTGGTGTCGAGCCTGAGGCTCCTGCGCGGCGACATCTCGCCCGACCACGCGAAGCGCCTGATCGGCGAGTCCGCGGCGGCCTCGGGCGGCGGACCGGTCGCGCCGGAGCTGACCGCGCATTTCTTCGACCTGCCGCTGCGCGAGGCGCGCGAGGCCTTCGAGCGCATCTACTTCGAGCAGCTCCTCGGGCGCGAGCAGGCCAACATGAGCCGCGTCGCGGAGAAGGCGGGGCTCGAGCGCACGCACCTCTACCGCAAGCTCAAGCAGCTCAACATCCGGTTCTCGCGGCGCGGCGACGACGGTACGCCCCCGGGCTGATCCGCAGCCGATGAGCGTCCCGGCCGCACCAGGTTCCCGCCAGCCGATGGGCATGCTGATGCTCGGGGCGATCGGCGTAGTGTTCGGGGACGTCGGCACCTCGCCGCTGTACACGATGCGCGAGGTGTTCGGGCCGCATCACGGCATCGCGCTCAACGCACAGAGCGTGCTGGGCCTGCTGTCTATCGTGTTCTGGGCGCTGATGATCATCGTCACGCTCAAGTACGTGACGCTGATCATGCGCGCGGACAACCGCGGCGAGGGCGGCATCCTCGCGCTCACCGCGCTCGTCTCGGGCCGGCTCTCGCGCGAGAGCCGGCTGCGCTGGTGGCTCGTCGGGCTCGGGATCTTCGGCGCCGCGATGTTCTTCGGCGATGCGATGATCACGCCCGCGGTCACGGTGCTGGGCGCGATCGAGGGCATCGAGGTGATGACCCCCGCACTCAATCCGTACGTAGTGCCGCTCGCGCTCGTCATTCTGGTCGCGTTGTTCGCGATCCAGAAGCACGGCACTGGCTCGGTCGGGGCGCTCTTCGGGCCGGTGTGTGCCCTGTGGTTCGTCGCGCTCGCTGCCCTCGGCGCCTACCAGCTCTGGCGCAATCCCTCGGTGCTCGCCGCACTCTCGCCCGGCCACGCGATCGGTTTCGCGTTCGCCTACCCGAAGGCGACGTTCCTCGCGCTGGGGGCGGTCGTGCTGGCGGTCACCGGGACCGAGGCCCTCTACGCGGACATGGGGCACTTCGGTGCGACGCCGATCCGCCGGGCATGGCTCTTCTTCGTGATGCCCGCGCTGGTGCTCAACTACTTCGGTCAGGGCGCGCTGCTCCTCTCGGATCCGACGGCGATCCGCAACCCGTTCTACCTGCTCGCGCCGGGGTGGGCGCTGCTGCCGCTCGTCATCCTGGCGACCGCCGCCGCGGTGATCGCATCGCAGGCCGTCATCTCGGGGGCGTACTCGATCGCGCGCGCCGCGGTGCAGATGGGCTACTGCCCGCGGATCGCGATCCGGCACACCTCCGAGAGGACGATGGGCCAGATCTACGTGCCGTTCATCAACTGGACGCTGCTGGTGGCAGTCGCACTGCTGGTCGTCGGCTTCCGCAGCTCGAGTGCGCTGGCCGGCGCGTACGGAATCGCGGTGACGATGTCGATGCTGATCGACTCGATCCTGATCTACTTCGTGATGCGACGGCTGTGGAAGTGGCCGCGCCTGGTCGCCTTCGCGATCGCGGCGCCGCTCGCGCTGATCGACACCGCGTTCCTCGCGTCGAACTCCCTCAAGATCCCGGATGGCGGCTGGTTCCCGCTGCTGATCGGCGCGGTCGTGTTCACGCTCCTCACGACCTGGAAACGCGGCCGCAAGGTGCTGATGGACCGCCTGTCCGAGGACGCGCTGCCGCTGCGCGAATTCATCCAGTCGATCGAACTCGCGCCGCCGGTGCGCGTCGAGGGCACGGCGGTGTTCCTGACGTCGACGCCGGACCGCGTGCCCCACGCGCTGCTGCACAACCTCAAGCACAACAAGGTGCTGCACGAGCGCATCGTGTTCCTGACGGTCGTGACGAAGGAGATCCCGTTCGTCGCGGCGGACGAGCGCATCGAGATCGAGACGCTCGGCTGCGACTTCTACCGGATGATCGGCTGCTACGGCTTCAAGGAGGAGCCCGACGTCCCCGAACTCCTCGAACTGGCCGGGAAGACCGGGTTCCCGTTCGAGATGATGGAGACCTCGTTCTTCGTCTCGCGCGAGACGCTGATCCCGTCGGTGCGGCCGGGGATGGCGATGTGGCGCGAGCGCCTGTTCTCGTCGATGTCGAAGAACGCGGTCAAGGCGTCGGACTTCTTCCACGTCCCCGCGAACCGCGTGGTCGAACTCGGGACGCAGGTGGAGCTGTAACCGGGGACGGGGCCGAAACCGCCGGCGGTCCCGAGGCACCCGACGCGCCGCGGGTGGCGGCGCCGATCGTCGCGGAGCCGGCCCCGACGAAGAAACGCCGGCCGCGGGGCCGGCGTTCCTCGTGCGACGTCGAGCGGGTCAGGCGGCGAGCGGGAACGCGCCGCGCATCTGCTTCAGCGCCTTCGCCTCGATCTGGCGGATGCGCTCGGCGGAGACGCCGTACTCGTCGGCGAGTTCCTGCAGCGTCGCCGGATCGCTCTCCTTGAGCCAGCGCGCCTCGATGATGCGGCGGCTGCGCGCATCGAGCCTGCCGAGCGCGCGCTTCAGGCCCTCGGCGCGGCCTTCCTCGGACTGCTTGCGCTCGAGGATCTGCGCGGGCTCGCTCTCGCCATCGGTGAGCCAGGCGATCGGAGCGTAGCTCGACTCCTCGTCGTCGGCCGGGGACGGATCGAGGGCGACATCGTGTCCCGAGAGGCGTGTCTCCATCTCCACGACTTCCTCCGGCTTCACGTTGAGCGATCGCGCGATCTCCGCGGCCTGGTCGTGCGTCAGGGCGTGCGACGAGGCCTTCATGCTGCGCAGGTTGAAGAACAGCTTGCGCTGCGCCTTGGTCGTCGCGACCTTGACGAGTCGCCAGTTGCGCAGGATGTACTCGTGCATCTCGGCCTTGATCCAGTGCAGCGCGAAGCTGACCAGCCGGACGCCGCGCTCGGGGTCGAAGCGCCGCACCGCCTTCATGAGGCCGACGTTGCCCTCCTGGATCAGGTCACCCTGCGGGAGCCCGTAGCCCAGGTAGTGGCGCGACACGGCGACCACGAGCCGCAGGTGCGACAGCACCAAGGCCCGCGCCGCCTCGACGTCCTCCTGCCCGCGCCAGCGGCGCGCGAGGTCGGCCTCCTGCTCGGCGGTCAGCAGGGGAAAACGATTCACCGCCTGGATGTAGTGGTCCAGACTCCCCAGCGAGGCGGGGGTCGGGAACGCCAGTGCGGATCCGGTCATCGTTGGTCTCCTCTCGTTCCGGGCGCCGGGGGATCCGGGAAGGGCCCTCTTTGCCCGCGCCCATTTTAGCACTCGGCATATGAAAGTGCTAATCGGCCCCGAAGTTCCCGACTGCGCCACTCGGCTATCTGTGGATCGGGATTCAGCCCGACGGCCTAACGCGTCCCCCGTGTGGGTCGGCCTTCAGGCCGACGGGCTGCCGCATCCCCCGTGTGGGTCGGCCTTCAGGCCGACACCGTTCCGTCGCACTGGCACGAACCCCGTCGGGCTGAAGCCCGACCCACTGCGGGAGAGTTGCCGGGCTGAAGCCCGACCCACAGCAGCGGAGTTGTGGGTCGGCCTTCAGGCTGACGCACTTCATCGCATGGCCCCACACCCTGTCGGTTACTGAAGCCCGACCCACCATGCTAAGGAGCGGACGGGAGCAGCGCATCGACGAACTCGGACGCCCTGAACGGCCGCAGGTCGTCGATGCCCTCGCCGACGCCGATGAACGCCAGCGGCACCGGGTGCTCGCGGGCGATCGCCGCGACGACGCCCCCCTTGGCGCTGCCGTCGAGCTTGGTCAGCACGAGGCCGGTGAGTCCGGCCGCGCGGTCGAACGCCGCTACCTGCGAAAGCGCGTTCTGCCCGGTGTTGGCATCGAGGACGAGGAGCACCGCGTGCGGAGCGCCCTCCTTCGCCTTTCCGATCACCCGGCGCACCTTCGCGAGTTCGTCCATCAGGTTCGCCTGGGTCGGAAGCCGACCCGCGGTATCGGCGAGCACCACGTCGATGCCGCGCGCCGACGCCGCGGCGACCGCGTCGAAGGCGACCGCCGCCGGATCCCCGCCCTGCTGCGCGATCACCGCGACACCGTTGCGCTCGCCCCAGGCCGCAAGCTGTTCGCGCGCCGCGGCGCGGAACGTGTCGCCTGCCGCGAGCAGCACCGTGTGTCCCTGCTGCTGCAGCCACTTCGCGAGCTTGCCGATCGAGGTCGTCTTGCCCGCGCCGTTGACGCCGGCGATCATGATCACGAACGGACGTTCCGCCCCGATGGCGAACGGCTTCTCGAGCGGCGAGAGCAGCGCGACCAGCGACTCGCGCAGCAGGGCGCGGGGATCCGCGTTCGCGCCCGCGCGGCGGTAACGCGCTTTCAGGTCCTCGACCAGGTGCGCGGTCGCCGCCACGCCGACGTCGGAGGTGAGGAGCGCGGTCTCGATTTCGTCGAGCGCCTCGTCATCGAGCGCGCGGCGACGGAACACGCCCGCGAGCGCACCGGCGAGCCGGTCGCGCGAGGCCGCGAGGCCTCCGGTGAGGCGCTCGGTCCACGACCGCTTCGGGGGTTCCTCGACCGGAGGAGCGTCGGCGGACTTGCGTTTGAACAGGTCGAACATCGGGGGGCGCGGAAGCTAGAATCGAATTCTACCGGCCGACGCCTGCGCGCCCGTCCGTCGCTGCGCCGGGCGGACATCCCGCGCGCACGACGCCTCGCCACCCAACGCAACGAGCGAGCCTCCCGTGGCGGCTTCCACGACCAACCGGGTGCGGATCATCGGCGGCACGCACCGCGGCCGCATCCTGCGTTTCCCCGATGCGCCAGGCCTGCGCCCGACCCCCGACCGGGTTCGCGAGACGCTGTTCAACTGGCTGGGGCAGGACCTCTCCGGGCGGTCGACGCTCGAGCCCTACGCCGGCAGCGGCGCGCTGTCGCTCGAGGCGCTCTCCCGCGGAGCGGCGCTCGCGGTCGCGGTCGATCGCGATCCGACGCTCGTACGTGCGCTCGCGGAGAACGGCCGGGCGATCGGGGTCGCGTCGCTCGAGACCCATCGCGCGGACGCACGGGCGTTCCTCGCGCGCGAGTCGCGTCGCTTCGACGTGATCTTCCTCGACCCGCCGTTCGCCGACGACCCCTGGAGCTGGTTGCTGCCCGCGTGCGCCGGCCTGCTCGCCGGCGGTGGAGCGATCTACGCGGAGGCAGGGCGCAAGCTCGAGGCGCCTGGCGGGCTCGCCGTGGTCCGCGACGGACGCGCCGGCGCGGTGCATTATCATCTGCTGTCTCCCGGCTGACGCGATGCTCACGATCGTCTATCCCGGCACGTTCGACCCGTTCACGCGCGGCCACGAGGACCTCGCGCGCCGGGCATCGCGGCTGTTCGCGCGCGTGGTGGTCGGCGTCGCCGCCGGCGAGGCGAAGCGGCCGATGTTCCCGCTCGACGAACGCGTGGCGATGGCCCGGGAGGCGCTCGCCGACGTGCCGAACGTCGCCGTCACCGGCTTCTCGACGCTCTTGATGAAGTTCGTCCACGAGCAGGGCGCGCGCGCGGTGCTCCGCGGCCTGCGCGCGGTGTCGGACTTCGAGTACGAGTTCCAGATGGCCGGGATGAACCGCCGGCTGTGGCCCGAGGTCGAGACGCTGTTCCTCACGCCCTCCGAGCAGTACATGTTCGTGTCGGCGACGATCGTGCGCGAGATCGCGCGTTTCGGCGGCGACGTGTCCGAGTTCGTGCACCCGGCGGTCGCGCGGCGCCTGCGCGAGAAGGTCGCGGGAGGGTGAGCGCCGATGGCGCTGATGATCACCGACGAGTGCATCAACTGCGACGTCTGCGAGCCCGAGTGCCCGAACCAGGCGATCTCGCAGGGCCCGGAGATCTACGTGATCGACCCGTCGCGGTGCACCGAGTGCGTCGGCCACCACGACCTGCCGCAGTGCCGCGAGGTGTGCCCGGTCGACTGCATCCCGGGGAATCCGGAGCACGTCGAATCGCGGGAGGAACTGCGCCGGAAGTACGAGGCGCTGGTGCGCCTCGAGGCGAAGCCCGCCTGATCCGCCCGCGCCGCCGCCAGGATCAGGCGGCGTTCGCCGCGCGCGGGAACGCGTCCTGGCCGACCGCAACCTCGTCGATCGCGGCGACGCGGGCGTCGAGCGCGCGGGCCTGCGCGTCGAGCGCGTCGCCCGACGACGCCAGCTCGGCGATCCGGTCCTCGAGTTCGTCGCTCGCCCGGTGGATGCGCCGGATGCTCTCGAGGCGCCGGCGCAGCTGCGCCTGGTGCTCGCGCACCTGCGTCTCGAGCGGCGACATGACCGCCTTGAGCCAGGCGTCGATGTCGCGGTTCGCGACGTCGTAGAGGTGCCGGACGCGCGAGGCCACCGTCTCGAAGAAGCGCTTCATCAGCGGGAACTTGGCCTTCGACGCCATGTTCCACAGCGTGTTGATGTGCTGCTGGTAGGCGCGCTCGAGCCGCTCGACCTCCTTCGTGTACTTGAGCATCGAGAACGGCGGCGGCACGAAGCGCTCGAGGTCGTGCTCCTTCGCGAAGCGCGCGTACATCGCGGCCATCATGTCCTGGATCTCGGTCGCCTTGCGCCCGGCCGCGTCGAGGTCGGCGCGGATCTGCGCGAAGAACTCGTTCATCGCCCCGCGCACGCCCTTGGTGAACAGGCTGGCCTCGATCGCGCGCCGCGTGCGGCCGGCGTTGGCGCGCAGCGCCTCCAGCCCGATGATGCGGTCGAGTTCGGTCGTCTGCTGCGCGAAGACGGTGCGCAGCGCCGAGTAGCGCGTCATCCCGCGCTCGAACGACGCCTTCTCGTCGCGCACGCGCTGCATCATGTGCCCGACGACGTCCTGGTTCTTGCCGCGCAGCGCCTGCAATTCGGCGAGCTGTTCGGCGATGCCCGCCGCCCGGGCGTCGAGGATCGCGCGGACCGACGCGGCGAGGGCGCGCACCTCGACCATCGCGGCGGCCCCGACGATCTCGCGCTTCGCCGGCACGAGACTGCCCGAGAGCGCGGCCTCGAGCCCGGGAAGCCGGCTCTTCGCGAGCAACGCGTCGTCGCCGTTGACCTTCGCGAGCAGCGCCTTCTGCGCGGAGACCGGGAACACCTGCTCCGCCGGGACGCCGAGCGTATCGGAGGTGAGCCGCGCCTGGCGCGCGATCTCCGCGTCGATCTCCTGCGGCGGCTTCATGCCGTCCCACAGGCCGTCGATCTTGTTGAGGATGACGAGGCGCCCCGACTGCAGCGCGGGGTCGGCGCCCGCGAGGTGCTGCTTCCACACGTCGAGGTCCGAACGGGTCACGCCCGCGTCGGCCGCGAGGACGAACAGCACCGCGTGCGCTGCCGGCAGCAGCGAGAGCGTGAGTTCGGGCTCGGTGCCCACCGCGTTGAGCCCGGGGGTGTCGAGGATCACCAGTCCCTGCTTCAGCAGCGGGTGCGGGAAGTTGATGACCGCGTGGCGCCAGCAGGGGATCTCGACGGTGCCTGCATCGGGGCGCTCGAACGAGGACGCGAGATCCTCGTCGTGCAGGCCGTAGCGGCGCGCGAGATCGAGCGGCACGCGCTTGACCTGCGCGACGCGCACCAGCGCGTCGGACATCTTCTCGGCGGACGACAGGTCGAGCGGAAGCGTCACCCATTCGTCGGCGTAGTTGCGAAGTTCGGCGACCGTCGCGTTCCGGAGGCGCGTCTCGATCGGAAGGAGCCGGATCGAAGGCGGGCGCGAAGGATCGTGCAGGATCTCGGTCGGGCACATCGTCGTGCGTCCTGCCGCCGACGGCAGGAGCCGTGCGCCGAAATCCGCGAAGAAGATCGCGTTGATGAGCTCGGACTTGCCGCGCGAGAACTCGGCGACGAACGCGACGACGAGCTTGTCCTCGTGCAACCGCTCGAGCAGGCGCTGGACGCGGAGGTCCGCCTGTGCGTCGGCGAGTTCCTGCTCTCCCAGCCCGTCGTGCAGGGCGGACACGGTCGAGGACAGCCGCCGGCGCCAGTCGCCGTAAGCCTCGAAACGCGCCGCGAGTTCGCGTGCCGGGTGCATGAGGTCGATGGGGTCAGGTCGATGGGGTCAGAGCCGCAATGAGGCCGATGGGGTCAGAGCCGCTGTATTCGGGACGTATCGAGGCGCGCCTGCCATGCTGCTGCCCCGAATGTTACGGCTCTGACCCCAAACAAGCAGGAGTTGTGCCGCCGGGGACGGGCGGCCGGGGAGCGCCGCATTCCGGGCAAGCCGGGCGCGGCTTCGTCCGGCGCCGGGGTCGTCGCGGTGTCCAGGGGCCTACCGCTGGCAGGAGGGGCAGAAGTAGGTCGCTCGCTGCCCCTGCCGCACGCTCCGGATCGCCGTCCCGCAGCGCGGGCAGGGCTGTCCTTCCCGGCCATAGACCGCGTACGCGAGCTGGAACGTCCCGGGACGCCCGGCCGAGTCGACGTAATCGCGCAAGGTGCTGCCTCCCCGGTCGATCGCCTCGGCGAGTGTCGAACGCACCTCGTCGACCAGGCGGGCGAGCCGCGCATGCGACAGGCGTCCCGCAGCCAGCGTCGGACGTATTCCCGCGCGGAACAGCGCCTCGTTGGCGTAGATGTTGCCCACGCCAACGACGAGCCGGTTGTCCATCAGCGCGGGCTTGATGGCGACGCGCCTGCCGCGCGTCCCCCGGTGGAGCGCGTCCGCGCTGAACGCCGCGGAGAAGGGCTCGGCGCCGAGATTCGCGATCAGCCGGTGGCGGGAGGCGTCGCCGGGAATCCAGTGCATCGACCCGAAGCGACGCGGGTCGTGGTAGCGGAGGATCGTGCCGCCGTCGAACACGAGGTCCACGTGGTCATGCAGCGCGCGTCCGGGACGGTGGTCGAGGACGCGCAGGCTGCCGGTCATTCCGAGGTGGACGAGCAAGGTCCCGACTTCTGTAGTGGCACCCGGCAAGGCCAGCCGAAACAGCAAGTACTTGCTCCGGCGGTCGATGCCGACCAGGAGTCGACCGGCGAGCGCCGCCTCGAACCCGCTCGGAACCGGCCAGCGCAGGCGGCGGTCGTACACGTGCACGGCGCACACGCGGCGCCCGGTCAGCGCGGGCGCAACACCCCGGCGGGTGGTCTCGACCTCGGGAAGTTCGGGCATGTCGGGAGCGCGCAGTGCGGCCTGCGATGGCTGCGACGGCGGACAGGCGGCCGCCGGGTGTCGCGGGGGCGTGTCGGCGCCCACCGCAATTTAGCCTAAGATCGACCGTTCGGCCGGCGGATCCGCGGCCCGAGGACCCCCTCCGATGAAGCCTCACCCCTTCCCCGTCCGGGCGATCCTGCTCTCCTGTGCAGTCGCCGCGATGACCGCATCGCCCGCGGCCTTCGGTCAGGCCGTTGCGCCCGCGCAGGAGAGCAAGGCGCCGTCGGCGAGCCTGCCCACCGGGCTGTCCGCTGATCTCTTCTACCGACTGCTGCTGGCGGACATCGCGCTGCAGCGCGGCGACCCTGCGGTCGCCGCACGGGCGTATCTGGAAGCCGCCCGCGAACTGAACGACGTCAATCTCGCGCGCCGCGCGACCGAGATCGCGTATGCGACGCGGCAGCGCGCCACGGCCGAACAGGCCGCGCGCCTGTGGCGCGAACTCGCGCCCGACGCCGAGCGCCCGCAACGCATCCTGCAGGCGCTCGCCGCCGGCGTGGCCGGTCCGCGCGAGCGCGACCCCTTCGTGCCCGACGAGGAGGATCTGAAGACCCGACTGGAGAAGCTGCTCGCCGACCAGGCACTTACCGGAGCCGGCGTGGGTGAGGCGTTCCTGCAGCTCAACCGGGCGTTCGCGCGTCAGGAGGACAAGGCCGCCGTCTACGCGATGATCCGCGACCTCGCCGAGCCCTACGCATCGTCGCCCGAAGCGCATTACGCGGTGGCGCTGGCGGCGCTCAACACCGGCCCGGCGGACGCGGCGATGATGGGAGCGGCGCTCGAGCGCGTCGATCGCGCGCTTGCGCTGAAGCCGGACTGGGAGCGGGCCGCGCTGCTCAAGGCGGAGATCCTCGGCAAGCGCAGCAACGATGAGGCGGTGGCCTGGCTCAAGACATTCCTCGCGGCGCACCCGAAGTCGCGGCCGGTGCGCGGCGCGCTCGCGCAGGCCTACGTCGAACAGAAGCGCCTGGCGGAAGCGCGCGCGATCTTCGAGGAACTCGCCGCCGAAGAACCGGACGTGCGTGAATACCGGATGGGGGTCGCGATCCTCTCCTTCCAGATGAAGGACTGGCCCTCCGCCGAGGCGCAGTTCGGCAAGCTGGCCGCGAGCGGCGACGACGGCAGCGCGCAACTGTACCTCGCGCAGATCGCGGAGGAGCAGAAGCGCTACGACGTCGCGATCGAGCGCTACAAGCAGGTCGGTGAAGGCGAGCGCGCGTGGCTCGCGAAGCTTCGCATCGCCGCGATGTACGGCAAGCTCGGGAAGGTCGACGAGGGGCGCAGGTGGCTCGCGGACCTCCCGGCCGTGACGATCGAGCAGCGCATCCAGGTCCGCCAGGCCGAAGCGTCGCTCCTGCGGGAGTCGGGCGACCAGGCGGGCGCCTACGCGTTGCTCGAGAAGGGCCTCGCCGAGCATCCGGACTCGCCGGACCTGCTCTACGACAGCGCAATGGTCGCCGAGAAGCTCGGCCGGATCGACGTCGCGGAAGCGCGATTGAGACGCCTGATCGAACTCAAGCCGGACGACGCGCAGTCGCTGAACGCGCTCGGCTACACGCTGGTCGACCGCACCACCCGCATCGACGAGGGCCGCGCGCTGATCGAGAAGGCGCTCAAGCTCGCGCCCGACGATCCGTTCATCCTCGACAGCATGGGTTGGGCGCTCTTCAAGCTCGGTCGCTACGACGAGGCCGAGACCTATCTCCGCCGCGCGCTCGCGAACCGTCCGGACGCCGAGATCGCCGCCCATCTGGGCGAGGTGCTGTGGCACACAGGCGAGCGGGAGCGCGCGAAGGAACTATGGGCGGCGCAGCTCACGGATTCGCCCGACCATCCGGTGCTGCTCGAGACCGTCAGGCGCTTCAAGGGGTC
>DAOMBL010000021.1:0-16553 GCA_035427325.1 Casimicrobiaceae bacterium | reverse complement strand
CCGAGCGCATCCGGAGCAGGCTGGCCGACGCCTCGGTCGGGCGGGTGATCACCAACGAGCGCCTCGCCGCGCGACTTCCCTCCGGCGCCGCGGCGCCGCTCTGCCTCGAGCGCGAGGCGGCGTCCCTGGCGAGCGCGCCGTCGACGCGGCCCGAACCGCCGCGCGATGCGGAGGAGGCCGCGTGCGTGATCTACACGTCGGGGTCGACCGGGCGGCCCAAGGGCGTGCTGATCCCGCATCGCGCGATCGCGCGGCTCGTCGTCGGGACGAACTACGTGCGACTCGGGGCCGACGATGTCGTCGCGAACCTCGCGAACCCCGCGTTCGACGCCACGACCTTCGAGATCTGGGGTGCGCTCGCGAACGGGGCGAGCGTCCTGCCGATCGCGCGCGAGATCGCGCTCGCACCGCGCGCCCTCGCGGTCGCGCTTCGCGAGGGGAAGGTGACCACGGCGTTCCTCACGACCGCGCTGTTCAACGCCGTGGCGCGCGAGGAGCCGTCGGCGTTTCGCGGCGTGAAGCAGGTGTTCTTCGGTGGCGAGGCGGTCGAGCCGCGCTGGGTGCGCCAGGTGCTCGAGGCCGGAGCGCCCGCGCGCCTCGTGCACGTCTACGGACCGACCGAGGCGACGACCTTCGCGACCTGGCACGAGGTGGACGCGGCCGATGCCCGCGGCGCGACGATCCCGATCGGTCGGCCGATCGCCAACACCGAGGTCCTGATCCTCGACTCCGAGGGCGAACCGGTCCCGGTGGGCGTCCCCGGCGAGATCCACCTGGGCGGACCCGGACTCGCCCTCGGCTACCTCGGAGCGGAGGAGCTCACCGCGGAGCGCTTCGTTCCGCACCCGTTCCCGCGCGAGAGCGCGGCGAAGCTCTATCGGACCGGCGATCGAGCGCGCCTGCGCGCCGACGGGGCGATCGAGTTCCTCGGCCGCGCCGACCGTCAGGTGAAGATTCGCGGGCACCGGATCGAGTTGGGCGAGATCGAGACGGCGATCGGCGCGCTGCCCTACGTGCGCGGCGCGGTCGTGCAGCTGCGCGGCGCGACGAGCGACACGCGCCGCATCGTGGCGTGGATCGTGCCGTCGAACGCCTCCGGGCCACCGCCCTCGGGACTGCGCCGCGACCTCGCCCGCGTGCTTCCCGAGTACATGCTTCCCGCTGCCACGGTCTGGATCCCGGCATTGCCGCTGAACGCCAACGGCAAGGTCGATGTGCGCGCGCTGCCGGAGCCCGGGGCGAGCGCCCGGCCCGCGGAGGGTGTGCCGGTCCCGCCGCGCGACATGTTCGAGGGCGTGCTCGTGCGCGTCTGGGAGCAGGTGCTCGGAATCCGGGGCATCGGGATCCACGACCACTTCTTCGAGATCGGCGGTCACTCGCTGCTCGCGGCGCAGCTCATCGACACGATCGAACGCGTGACCGGACTCTCGGCGCCGCTCACCGCGCTGTTCATCGACGACACCATCGACGGACTCGCGCGGGCGCTGCGGGAAGGTTCGCCGGACGCCGGAGCGCCGGTGGTCGAGGTGAATCCGGAAGGCACGCGCACGCCGTTCGTGTTCCTGCACGGCGATTTCCAGGCGGGAGGCTTCTACAGCCGCGCGATCGCCGGTGCGCTCGGCGACGACCGGCCGACGCTGATCGTGCATCCGCACGGACTCGCCGGCGACGAGGTGCCCGAGACGATCGAGGCGATGGCCGCGGACCGGCTGCGCTCGGTGCGCTCGCTACGCCCGCGCGGCCCCTACGTGCTGGGCGGACACTGCAACGGCGCGCTCGTCGCGTTCGAAATGGCGCGCCAGCTCCTCGAGTCGGGCGCATCGGTGAGCGTGGTCGTCCTGATCGAGTCGCGGGCGCCTGGGGTGCCCGACGCGAGCACCGGCGCGGCCGGCGAGTACGTGAAGCTCGACGCCCTGGGCCGGCCGGCTCCGCTGCGCGCCGTGAGCCGTGCGACCGACGCGGAGTTGCGCTATGCGCGGGCGATCGACCGTTACCGGGGCGGCCGCTGCGAGGCGCACCTCGTCGTCGTCCAGGCGCAGGTGGGGCGCGATCCCGCACCGGACGCCGGCTGGTCGCGCTTTGCGCCGAGCGTCGAAGGGCACGTGGTGCCCGGAGATCACGTGACACTGATCACGCAGCACCTGGACGCGCTCGCGCGGACGCTGCGCGAGGCGCTCGCGAAGGCCGAGACCCGCGGCGCCCCGGCACCGGAGCGCGTCGGCCATCGCGATCTTGACTATCATTCCGCCCGGCCCGCCGGCCGATGACATTGCCCGACAGCGCGCGGACATGACGGCATCTTCGAGTCCCCCCCTTCCCCCGGCGCCGATCGCGGTCGTCGGCATGGCGCTGCGCGTCCCGGGCGCGACCACGCCCTCCCGGCTCTGGCGCAACGTGATCGAGGGGCGAGACTGCCTCGCGCGCCTCTCCGCTGACGCCTTGCGCCGCAGCGGCATTCCGCAGCGGACGCTCGCCGATCCGGATTACGTGCGCGCGTTGCCTGCGCTCGACGACATCGAGCATTTCGATGCCGGGTTCTTCGACATGTCGGCGCTGGAAGCGGGGCTCACCGACCCCGGGCAGCGGCTGTTCCTCGAATGCGCGTGGGAGGCGCTCGAGGGCGCCGGCGTCGTTCCCGGGCGCACCGGGCCGGTGACCGGGGTGTTCGGCGGCTTCGAGGGCGACTACCAGCAGAAGGTCATCTCGCCGCGCGGGGGCGGCGCGGGCGTGCCGGGACTCGCGATCCCGATCCGGATCGGGAATGCGGTGGACTTCCTCACGACGCGCGTCTCGCACAAGCTCGACCTCGTCGGACCGAGCGTCGGCGTGATGTCGGCCTGCGCGACCTCGCTGATGGCGGTCGACCTCGCCGTACACAGCCTGCGACGCAACGAGTGCGAGGTGGCGCTCGCGGGCGGGGCGACGGTCCTGCTGCCGCGCCTCGGCGGCTATTTCGCGACGGTCGAGGGCATGCTCTCGCCGACCGGACGGTTGCGTCCTTTCGACGCGGGCGCCGACGGCACGATCTTCGGCAGCGGCATCGGCGTCGTCGCGTTGCGTCCGCTCGCCGACGCGCTCGCCGCCGGCAATCCGATCCATGGCGTGATCCTGGGAACGGGCGCGAGCAACGACGGCAACCCGCCGGGCAAGGAGAGTTTCATCGCCCCGAGCGCGGAGGGGCAGATCGCCGCGATCGAGGCGGCGCTCGCCGATGCCCGCGTGTCCGCCGAGACGCTCGGATACGTCGAGGCGCACGGGACCGGCACGAGGCTCGGCGATCCGATCGAATTCGCCGCGCTCGCCGAGGTATTCCGCCGCCGGGGCGCGAGGGCAGCCGCATGTTCCCTCGGTTCGATCAAGGCGAACGTCGGCCACCTGCGCTGCGCCGCCGGCGTCGCGAGCCTCATCAAGACCTGCCTCGCCCTCTCGCACCGGGTCGTTCCGCCGCTCGCGAATTTCGAGCGCCTCAATCCCGGAATCGACCTCGACGCGAGCCCGTTCCGGATCGACCGGATCGCGCGGCCCTGGGAAGCGGGAGCGCAGCCGAGGCGCGCGGGGGTGTCCTCGTTCGGGTTCGGCGGCTCCAATGTCCACGTCGTCGTCGAGGAGGCGCCGCCTTCGCGCGGCGAGCGCACGACGCGACGCATCCACCTGCTGCCGTTGTCGGCGCGCAGCGAAACCGCGCTCGGCAGCCGGGTCGAGGAGCTTCGCGCCGCGCTCGACGGAACCCCGGACGCGCCTGCCGCCGACGTGGCGCACACGCTGCAGGTCGGCCGCAGCGCGTTCGCGCATCGGGCGTGCTTCGTCGCCGAGGGCGAGCAGGTGTCGCCTCGTGCGATCGCGCGCGCGAACGCGATCGCGCGGGGCGTGGCGCCGGCGAGCGCGCCACCGGTCGTGTTCCTGTTTCCCGGCCAGGGATCGCAGCGCTACGGCGCGGGGCGAGGTCTCTACGCGCACGAGCCGCTGTTCCGCGAGGTCGTGGACGGCTGCGCCGAAATCCTCGCGCCGCTGCTCGGCCACGACATCCGCGTGCTCTCGGGCTGCACCGGAGGGGGGACGGATGCGCGGGAGGCCGCCGGGATGCTGCGACTCACCGCGAACGCCCAGCCGGTGCTGTTCGTGCTCGAGTACGCGACCGCGCGGCTGCTGATGTCGCTCGGGGTGGCGCCCGCGGCGATGCTCGGCCACTCGCTGGGCGAGGTCGTGGCCGCCTGCCTCGCCGGCGTGTTCTCGCTCGCCGACGCCCTCAGGATCGTCGCGATGCGCGCGCGGCTGATGCAACGCTGCGAGCCGGGGTCGATGGCCGCGGTCTTCCTCCCGGAGCGCGACGTCGCTTCGCGACTGCCGGACACGATGGAGATCGCCGCGGTCAACGCGCCGTCGATCTGCGTCGTGTCCGGCCCGACGGACGCGCTCGAACGCTTCTGCCGTGCGATCGAGGCCGAGGGCGTCGGCACGCAGCGCATCGACACTTCCCACGCGTTCCACTCGCGCATGATGGAGCCGGCGCTGCCGGAGTTCGCGCGCGTCGTCGCCGATGTCGCGCTCGCACCGCCCGGGATCCCGGTGATCTCGAACGCGACGGGGGCGCCGCTCACGCCCGGGCAGGCGACCGACCCCCGCTACTGGGCCGATCACATCCGGCACGCGGTGCGCTTCTCCGACGGGATGGCGCATCTCCTCGACTCCGGCAAGCCCCTGTTCGTCGAAGCGGGCCCCGGATCGGTGCTCGGCGACCTCGCGCACCGGCATGACGACGGCGTGACCTCGTTCTCGACGCTGGCCGCCTCGACCGCTCCCGACGGCGAACCGCTCGCCGTGCGGAGCGCGGTGGCCGGGCTCTGGTGCGCGGGTGCAGACATCGACTGGGCCCGGGCCGGGGCGGGCGAGCATCGTCGCATCCTGACGCTCCCCACCTATCCGTTCGAACGGTTGCGCCACTGGCACGACGACGAGACGGGGGGCGCTCCCGATCCGGACGAAACGCTGTACGAGCGCGGGTTTCGTCCCGCCCCGATCGACACCGCGCAGCCGCTCGACAGGACGCGGCCCTGGATCGTGGTCGGGTCGTCGGGCCCGCTCCTCGAGGCGCTGCGCGCGCGGCTCGTCGCGGAGGGGGCGCGCGCCTTCGCGCTCGCGGACGGCGATCGATTCGCGCGGGGCGACGAAGACCGCATGCTGCTGCGCCTCGATGCACAGGAAGACTTCATCGCTGCGCTCGCCGAGATCAAGTCGGAGTGCGGCGCCGTGCCGCCGCGCGTGCTGCACCTCGGGTCGGTGACGGGTTCTGCCGGAATGCACAACACCGCGGAGGCGTTCGAGGTCGCTGCGCGCACGGGATTCTGGTCGCTCGTCGCGCTCACGAAGGCCGCGCACGACGCCGGCGCGCACGATGGTCTCGAGGTGACCGTCGTCGCCGACGCGCTCGCGCGGCTGGACGGGGAGGCCGGGTCGAGGCACGCCGAGAAAGCCGCGGTGCTCGGTGCGAGCCGCGACATTCCGCTCGAGATCCCGGGACTGCGCATGCGGGTGGTCGACGTTCCCTGCCTCGAGGACACCGGGACGCCCGCCTGGCTCGTCGACGCCCTCGTCGACGAGGCGCAGGTCGAGAAGGCGCCCTCGCTGGTGGCGCTCCGACCCGGCGCGCGCTACGAGGAGCAGCTCTATGCGCTGCCCGAGATGCCCCGCTCCCGGCCGCGCCTGAGGGATGGCGGCGTGGTGCTGATCACCGGAGGCACCGGCGGCCTGGGGCTCGAGTTCGCGCGCGTGCTCTTCGACGAGTGCCACGCGCGGCTCGCGCTGACGGCGCGCTGGAAGCCGCCGCCCGAGCACGAATGGACGACGCGCGCGCGGCAGGACGATCGGATCGGGCGCGCGCTCGCCGCCGTGCTCGAACTCAGGGCGCGCGGCGCCGAAGTGCTGATCGTGCAGGCGGAGATCGCCGATCGCGCCGACGTCGCGCGCGCGATCGAATCGACCCGGGCCCGCTTCGGTGCCTTGCACGGCGTCATCCATGCCGCGGGCGCGCTGCAACCGACGCCGGTCCTCGCGAAGACGCGCGCGAACGCCGCTCGCGTCTTCGGCGGCAAGGTGCACGGGGCCTTCCACCTCGACGAACTCCTCGCCGACGAGCCGCTGGATCTCTACCTTCCGGTGTCGTCGCAGGCCTCGCATTTCCCCGGCCCCGGACAGGTCGACTACGCTGCCGCCAACGCGGTGCTCGATGTCCTCGCGCAGAACCGTGCGGTGCGTCACGACGGTCTCGCCTGCGCGATCGGCTGGGGCGCCTGGCAGGACGTGGGACTCGCGGTGCGGCGCCTGGAGGAGGAACTGGCGGCGGAAGAGGCGCGTCGTGCGGCGTCGAACCGGGGCGAGGGAGGCGATGCTCGCGCGACACAGCTCGACCACCCGATCCTGCGTGCGCGGAGCGTCGATCCGTCCGGAACGCTCGTCTACGAAGGCGAGCTTCACCCCGGCCACTGGGTGGTCGACGACCACCGGCTCGACGCGAAACTCATCCTCGCGGGGACGGCGATCCTGCAGCTCGTGGCGAGCGCATTCGCGGAGCACGCGCCTCCTCCGGGCGCGATCGACATGACCGGCATCGCCTTCCTGCGGCCCGTCTTCACCGGCGACGCCGGAACGTCGATCCGGATCGTCTTCGCCCCGTCGCGCGATGACGAGTCGTTCGTGCTGCGCTCGCGCCCGCGCGCGAGCGACGGGGAGTGGCAGGACAACGCGACCGGCTTCGTGCGGCGCAGTCGGGTCGACCCGCGCCCCGTTCCCGACCGGCCGCCGGCTTCCGCGTTCGATGGTGTCGAACCGCAGCCGCCCTTTGGACGCGGGCGGCTCAAGGCCGGTCCACGGTGGATGTGGCAGCGATTCGTCGTCGAGCACGCCGGGCGGTGCTGGAACCGGGTCGTGCTGCCGGCGGAGTTCGTCGGCGACCTCGAGGTGTTCGACCTGCACCCCGCGCTCTTCGACGGCACGATGCAGGAAGGCGGGCGCCACTTGGGCGGCCGCGAAGGGGTTCCGCACACCTACGACGCCGTGCGCGTCCATGGACGGCTCACGACGGAGGTGCTCGTCGTCGCCGAACAGCGGAAGTCGGGCGCGACGGGCGTCACCGACCTCGTAATCCTCGATCCGGACGGGCGCACGCTGGTCGAGATCGAAGGCTGCGTGATGCGCCCGCTCGAACAGTCCGCGCTCGCGCGCGAGGGCCGCGCGCGAGCGATTGCCGACGAGCACACGGAACGCAGGGTCGTCGTCGACGAGCCCGGCAGCCTCGACTCGATCCGCGTCGTGTCGTTCGCGCCGCGCGCCGTCGCGGACGACGAGGTCGAGATCGAAGTCCGTGCCGCGGGACTCAACTTCCGGGACGTGCTCACCGCGCTCGGCGAGATGCCTGCCGCAGGACCGGGCCCTTTCATCCCCGGCGGTGAATGCAGCGGCATCGTGCGCGCGGTCGGCGCGGGCATCGATCGCTTCAAGCCGGGCGATGCCGTCGTCGCGATCGCCAGGGGCACCCTGGGCACGCGGGTCGTTGCGCCCGCGCACGCCGTGGCGATCATGCCCGACAACCTCGACTTCGCGCGCGCCGCGGGCCTTCCCATCGTCTTCCTCACCGCCCGCTACGCGCTCGAAACGCTCGGACGGCTCGCGCGCGGCGAGCGCGTGCTGATCCATGCCGCCGCAGGCGGCGTGGGGCTGGCGGCGATCCAGGTCGCGCGCCGCCTGGGCGCGGAGATCTACGCCACGGTCGGCCACGCGGACAAGCGGGGCGCCGTGCGTTCGCTCGGCGTCGAGCACGTGTTCGATTCGCGCTCGCTCTCGTTCGTCGAGGGCGTGCTCGAGGCGACCGGAGGCGAAGGCGTCGACGTCGTGCTCAATTCGCTCGCGGGCGAGTTCATTCCCGCGAGCCTCCGCCTGCTCCGGCCGCAGGGGCGCTTCATCGAGATCGGCAAGCGCGACCTCCTCGCGGACACGGCTCTCGGGCTCGCGCCGTTCCTGCGCAACCTGAGCTTCGCCGCGTTCGACCTGGGCCAGATCGTCGACGCGCGGCTACCGCAGGTGCCGCGGATGTTCGATGAACTGATGGACCTCTTCGCGCGGGGCGAACTCGTGCCGCCGCCCACGCTCGCGTTTCCGCTGGAGCGCGTCGCCGAGGGGTTCCGCCACATGGCGCGGGCGCGGCACATTGGCAAGATCGTGTTCGAGATGCGCGCGGACGCCGATGGACGAAGCGACATGGCCAGGCACTTCGAGGAGAAGTACGGCGCGGGAGTCAGCGTGGAGTTCGGCCGCGAGACCTTCCGGCGCGTCCTCGGCTCGAACTCGGCGCCTTCGTACCTGCTGGCGATGGGCGCGGCGGTCGAGGGCGTCGGCCGTTCGGCGACGCGTCCGCGCGGCGTCAACGAGGCCCAGCGGAGCCGCGAAGGGCTGTCGACGCCCTATCGCGCGCCGTCGACGGAGGTCGAGAAGTCGCTGACGCTGCTGTGGGAGAAGACGCTCGGCGTCGCTCCGATCGGCGTCGACGACGATTTCCTCGATCTCGGCGGCGACTCGATCGAGGCGATCCAGCTCCAGCACGCGATCCAGCGCGACTTCGACCTGCGCATCAAGAACACCGAGTTCCTCGCGCAGCCGACGATCGCCGCGCTCTCGGCGCTGATCGAGGCGCGCAAGTCTCCCTCGACGACGGCCGTATGAGCGTGGCGATGGGCCCGCCATGACCTCGCCTCAGCCCCCGCGGCCTTCGCTCCTCGGCGCGCTCGCCGCGGGAGGCGAGGGCCGCCCGCTCGTGCTCGTGCCTTCGGTCGGATCCACGCGGCTGTCGCTCGTACGCCTCGCCCGCGCGATCGCTCCGCGACGCCCGGTGCATGCCTTCGCCTACGCGGGGCTCGAGGACGATGCGCCACCGCATCGCACGATTCCCGCGATGGCTTCCGCCTGCGCGGACGAACTGCTCGCACGCCTGGGTCCGGGCCCCTTCCTGCTCGGCGGCCACTGCCTGGGGGGCACGGTCGCCCTCGCGATCGCGCTCGAACTCGAGGCGCGCGGCTTCGCGGTCGGACGGATCGTCGTCGTCGACACGATGGCGCCGCGTTTCGAGGAGGCGCCCGGAGGCGCACGAACCGGCGGCGATGTCGCGCCGGAACTCGAGAAGCAGTTCTGGCGATCGGTCGACGAGGTGCGGCGGCGGATGCTGGCGAGCCTGTCCGCGCTCGAGAAGGAGGCCTTCCTGGGTCTCGCCGGACTCGTCGCGATGCACATCGAGGCCGCCGTCGAGTTCCGCGCCCGTCCGCTGAAGGCGCCGGTCGAGGTGCTGCGCACGGCAGGCTTCCCCGCGGAGTCGCTGCACGGCTGGACGGCCATCGCGCGCGGAGGGATCGGCGTCCACGACGTTCCCGGCGACACGTTCTCGATGCTGAAGCCGCCCCAGGTCGACGCGATCGGGCGGCTGCTGGGCCGCATGCTTCAGGAGCACGCATGACGGCCGAGGTGTCGGCGTCCGCGGCGCCCCGGCCGACGCGACCGCGCCCGGCGCTCGCGAACGCGTATGTCGCGCCGCGCAGTCCGCTGGAACGCGCGCTCGCGACTCATTGGGAGGACGTGCTCGCGGTCGCGCCGGTGGGCGTGGACGACGACTTCTTCGACCTGGGCGGCGAGTCGCTCCACGCGTTCGCGCTGATTGCCCGTGCGGCACGCGACCTCGGCGCCGCGCTCGATGCGCGCGACCTGTTCACGTGCCCGACGGTCGCCGGACTGGCGGCCATGATCGGCGGCCGTCGTCCCCTCGCCTGAACCTTCCCCCGCGTCTGCGGGGAACCAAAGACCATGCATGGCTCGTGGTCGCGTACGACGAGGTGCCGCGACGGTTGCTGCACCGCGGTATGATTTCGCCGTGATGGACGCGGTGGCCGATCTGCTCGATCCCGCCGTCGGGGACGCCGACGCCGGCGCGCCGCGGCTGCGCGAGATCCCGTACAACTACACGTCGTTCTCGGATCGCGAGATCGTGATCCGGCTCCTCGGCGCGGACGCCTGGCGCACGCTCGACGAACTTCGCTCGGAGCGGCGCACCGGGCGCTCGGCCCGGATGCTGTTCGAGGTGCTGGGCGACATCTGGGTCGTCGAGCGAAACCCCTACCTGCAGGACGACCTCCTGGACAATCCCAGGCGCCAGCGACTGCTCGTCGACGCGATGCGCCACAGGCTGGCCGAGATCGAGAAGCGCAGGCGCGCGCAGGCCGGCGAGGACGAGGAGCGCGACGCGAAGGTGACCGGGCTGGTCGGGGCGGCGTCGCGCGCGGTCGACCGCTTCGCCGCCTCGTTCGCCGCGACCGGCGAGCTTCGCAAGCGCGCGCGACGCGCGCTCGGCCGCCACACGCACCGCGACAACATCGCGTTCGACGCGCTCGCCCGCGTCTCGCACGTGACCGACGCGACCGACTGGCGCGTCGAGTACCCGTTCGTCGTGCTCCATCCGGATACCGAGGAGGAAGTGCGCGGCCTCGTCGAGGGCTGCATCGAACTCGGCCTCACGATCATCCCGCGCGGCGGCGGCACCGGCTACACCGGCGGCGCATGCCCGCTCACGCCCCGATCCGCGGTGATCAACACCGAGAAGCTCGAGCGTCTCTCGGCCGTCGAGCGCCTCCCGATCCCCGGGCGCGCGGAGCCGGTGCCGACGATCCTCGCGGCCGCGGGCGTGGTGACACGGCGCGTGATGGACGCTGCCGAAGCCGCGGGGCTCGTGTTCGCATGCGATCCCACGTCGGCCGATGCGTCGTGCATCGGCGGCAACGTCGCGATGAACGCGGGCGGCAAGAAGGCGGTGCTGTGGGGCACCGCGCTCGACAACCTGCTGTCGTGGCGGATGGTGACGCCGGACGCGCAGTGGATCGAAGTCGAGCGGCGCGACCACAACCTGTCGAAGATCCACGATGCGCCGGTCGCGACCTTCGAGATCCGGCGTTTCGCGCGCGACGGGAAGACCGTGCAGTCGACCGAGACGATCGCGGTACCGGGCGCGCGTTTCCGCAAGGCGGGGCTCGGCAAGGACGTCACCGACAAGTTCCTCGCGGGGCTCCCCGGTGTCCAGAAGGAGGGCTGCGACGGGATCATCACCAGCGCGCGCTTCGTGCTCCACCGGATGCCGCCGGCGATCCGCACCGTGTGCCTCGAGTTCTTCGGGCAGGTGCGCGCGAGCGTGCCCGCGATCGTCGAGATCAAGCGCTACCTCGACACCCGCCCCGGCGGCGCGATCCTCGCGGGCCTCGAACACCTGGACGAACGCTACGTCAAGGCGGTCGGCTACGCGACCAAGGCGCGCCGGCACGGGCGCCCGAAGATGGTGCTCCTGGGCGACATCGTCGGCGAGAGCGACGACGCGGTCGCGCGCGCGGCGAGCGAGGTGGTGCGGATGGCCGCCTCGCGCGGGGCCGAGGGATTCATCGCCGTCTCGGCGGAGAGCCGGAAGAAGTTCTGGCTCGACCGCGCGCGCACCGCCGCGATCGCGAAGCACACGAACGCCTTCAAGATCAACGAGGACGTCGTCATTCCGCTCGAGCGGCTCGGCGACTACTCGGACGGCGTCGAGCGCATCAACATCGAGCTGTCGATCGGCAACAAGCTCCGCCTCGCCGCGGAACTCGCCGCGCTCTTCGAGCGGCCCGACGCCACGCGGCTGTGGGGACCGGACGACGAGGTCCGCCCGCCGGAGGAGATCGTCGACGAGCGCTTCGACGAGGCGCGGGCGATCGTCGCGGGAGCGCGCGCACGCTGGCAGGACCTGCTCGACCGGATCGACGCGACCTTCCCCTCGCTGCAGGACCATTCGACTGTCGTGTCGTGGAAATCCGAGCTGCGCGACCCGCTCGACGACCTCTTCGACGGGCGCGCGTTCGCGCCGGTGCGCGCCGCGGTCGCCGCAGTCCACGCGCGCGTGCTGCGCAGCCGCGTGTTCGTCGCGCTGCACATGCACGCCGGCGACGGCAACGTGCACACCAACATCCCGGTCAACTCCGACGACTACGGGATGCTGCGCGAGGCGACCGACGCGGTCGCGCGCATCATGGCGCTCGCCCGGAGCCTGGGCGGGGTCGTGTCGGGCGAGCACGGCATCGGCATCACCAAGCTCGAGTACCTGACCGACGACGAACTCGCGCCCTTCGCCGAATACAAGCGCCGCGTCGACCCGGATGGGCGCTTCAACGCGGGCAAGCTGCTGCGCGATCCCGAACGGCCCGCGGACCTCACCCGGGCGTACACGCCGTCGTTCGCGTTGATCGGGGCCGAGAGCCTGATCCTAGAGGCCTCCGAGGTCGGGCGCGTCGCCGATTCGATCAAGGACTGCCTGCGCTGCGGCAAGTGCAAGCCGGTGTGCGCGACCCACGTCCCGCGCGCGAACCTGCTCTACAGCCCGCGCAACAAGATCCTCGCCACCTCGCTCCTGATCGAGGCGTTCCTCTACGAGGAGCAGACGCGCCGCGGCGTGTCGCTCCGCCACTTCGACGAGTTCTCCGACGTCGCCGACCATTGCACGGTCTGCCACAAGTGCGTGCATCCCTGCCCGGTCGACATCGACTTCGGCGACGTGTCGATCGCGATGCGCAACTTCCTGCGGCGGGAGGGCAAGAAGCCGTTCAGCCCGGGCACCGCGGCGGCGATGGCGTTCCTCACGGCGACCGATCCCGCGACGATCAAGGCGATCCGCGCGGGCATGGTCGGGGTGGGCTACCGCGCGCAGCGCCTCGCCCACGGATTCGCGAAGCGGATCGGCCTCGCCGGGCCCCAGACGAAGCGCCCTCCGGCGAGCGTCGGGAGGCCCGCGCTCAAGGCGCAGGTGATCCACTTCGTCAACAAGCCGATGCCGGGCGGCCTGCCGAAGCGCACCTCGCGCGCGCTGCTCGACATCGAGGACGACGCGATCGTTCCGATCATCCGCGATCCGGCGAAGCCGCCGGAGAACGCCGATGCGGTGTTCTACTTCCCGGGATGCGGCTCGGAGCGGCTGTTCTCGCAGGTCGGGCTCGCGACGCAGGCGATGCTCTTCCACCTGGGCGCGCAGACCGTGCTGCCGCCCGGGTACCTCTGCTGCGGCTATCCGCAGAGCGCCGCGGGCGACCACGGGAAGGGGCAGGCGATCACGACGGCGAACCGCGTGCTCTTCCACCGCGTCGCCAACACGCTCAACTACCTCGACATCAAGACGGTGATCGTGTCCTGCGGCACCTGCATGGACCAGCTCGAGAAATACGAGTTCGAGCGGATCTTCCCCGGCTGCCGGCTGCTCGACATCCACGAATACCTGATGGAGCAGGGCGTGAAGCTCGACGGCGTCTCGGGCGTGCGCTACCTCTACCACGACCCCTGCCACACGCCGATGAAGACCCATGCGCCGCTGCGGGTCGTCGGCGAACTGATGGGCACGAAGGTCCCCCTCTCCGATCGCTGCTGCGGCGAGTCGGGGACGCTCGCGGTGGGGCGACCCGACATCTCGACGCAGGTGCGCTTCCGCAAGGAGGCGGAAATGCGCAAGGGAGCGGAGGCCGCGCGCGCCGACGGATTCGACGGGCCGGTGAAAGTGCTGACGAGCTGTCCGTCCTGCCTGCAGGGGCTCTCGCGCTTCTCGGACGACGCCGGCACCGACGCCGACTACATCGTCGTCGAGATCGCGAAGCACGTGCTGGGCGAGCGGTGGCTCGAGGACTACGTCGCGAAAGCGAACGCGGGCGGGATCGAGCGCGTGCTCCTCTGACGTTTCGCCACCGCTGCGCCGGTCTCCGGACGCCGGGTGCGCGGTTTCGGGCGCCGCGGCGACATCAGCGCGTGACGATCCTGCCCGAGGCCCGGCGGGCGAGCGTGACACCGGAGAGGGACATCGCGGGAGCGTGCATCTGGACCTCGCGCGCCCAGAGGGTCTCCGTGGCGGGCGGAGCGTCCGACAGGATCCACGGCAGTCCGACGCCGAAGGCGAGCGCGGCGACGACGAGCGCCGCGACCAGTGCGGCGGCCCTGCGGAGGTGGTGGGAAGTGTTGGCGGTGTTCAAGTTGTTCTCCTGAGGCTTCGGATGTCCGGCACCCCGGTTCGGCTTCGACGCGGGGGCGGCTTCCATGAGGGGCATCGTGCGCTACAACCTGTGCCGGCGCACGGTAACAACCCGTTGCCGCGGTGCGGAAAATTCCGGAACCGGGCCGTAAGTGGCCGCCGGCGCCCGCCGGGCGGCAGGGTGCCGGAATATGACCTTGTGCTATAACTTGCCAATGCACGCCAGATGGCGCCGTTCGCACCGACAAGACCCCGCTCCGGGCAGCCTCGGCGCAGGAGAAGGCGCATGAATCCCGAGCGAGACGTGGCGGCGGCCCCGGTCGACGCAACGCCGCCGACGTCGATCCCGATGCCCGTTGCGGGACCGGATCCGGTGCGCCTCGCGTTCGCCGACGCGGAAGGCGCGGCGAAGTGGGCGGACAGCCTGCCCTTCGCGACGGTTCCACAGGCATTCGAAGGGGTCGTCGGCCAGCTTCGTGCGGTCACCGGCGCCGCGTTCTCAGCGCGAGAACGCGCGACGATCGCCGAAGTGCTGCGCGAGCCGGTCCGCCACCTGCACACCGAACTCGCGCGGCGTTACGCCGGCAAGCCGCAGCCCGCGATCGGGCGCGAACGCGAGGCCGCCGACCAGGCGATCGCGCTGTGGCAGGCGCTGTGGGAACTCTATTCGAGCTGCCTCAAGCCGCTGCTGGAAGGCGATCCCGAGCTCGCCGGCGTCAAGGCGAAGCTCCTGCAACGCGGGCTCTTCGTCGGCAAGGAACTCGTCCTGGTGCACGGACTCGCCCGGCGGGTGGCGCCAGCCTCGCTGTGGCAGGAACTGCACGCGTATTACCGGCTCGCGGAAATGCTCGATTGCACGGTCGCCGCGGTCTCCGACGACGCGACGCCGCGCGCCGTGGGCATCTCCTGCTACCCGACCTACGTGCACGCGTTGCTGCCCGCGCTGGCCGATCCCTGCGCGATGCGCGTGCGCCAGATCGAACTCGCCGATCGCTGGCTCTCGCAGTGGGCGCGCAAGGTGTTCCCCTATGCGCAGCAGCGCGAGACCGAGGGACCGGTCGTCGTCGTCGATCTCGACGCCGCGGCACCGGCGATGCTCGTGTCGAGCCCGCCCGCGTCCGCCTCCGAGTCGACGCGCTTCGGCTACCCGGGCAAGCTCGCGACCAGCGTCCGCGGACGACTCAAGCGGCTCGCCGCGGGGGCATCGCCCGCGGAACTCGCGCTCGGGCAGGATCCTTCGGTCGAGCAGTGCGTGGCATTGCTCTCGCACCTCGACCGGCGCTGGTACCAGGCGCAGCGTCACGAGGAGACGTCGCACGCGGCGGTCGACCTGTGCGGCGGCGGCGTGCCCGGTGCCTATTTCCGGGTCGGCGGGCGCACCTTCGACCGGCAGGATCCGCTGGGACGACTGACCTACGCGAACTCGCAGCACCTCGCGACGCTCGGCGCGCTCACCGACTACGACCGGCACCGTGAGGACGCCGAGCGGCGGCTTCCCTGGGAGCGGCTCGAGGGCCGCTACGGATGGCGCGAGGCGCATCTCACGCGCCGGTCGCCCACGCAGCACCGGTGGTTCCTCGATCAACTCGTCGCCGTGCGCGATCACGAGCGGACGCGGCTCGGCATGGTGTCGCGCATGGCGCTGGGAGCGGGCGGCGAACTCGACATCTCGCTCGTGCTGTGGCCGGGCGCGCCGAAGACGCGCGCGATGCGCCCGTTCACGACCTCGTTCTCCGAGGATCCGCCGATCCCGTCGATCCTCCTCGGCGAATCGCAGGAGGAGCCGGTGACGCTGGTCGTGCCGCCGCGCACGTTCACGCCGGGGCGCACGCTGCGCTCGATGGACCCCGGGCCCGAGGTCACCTACAAGCTGACGCGCCTCGTGCAGCGTGGCGCGGACTTCGAGCGCGTCGCGTTCAGTTTGGGGTCAGAGCCGTAATATTGGCGCTAGCGCAGGCCAATGTTACGGCTCTGACCCCGAATTGCCCCGAGTTACGGCTCTGACCCCGAATTGAACCGCCTCGCCAACGCATCGAGCCCCTACCTGCGCCAGCACGCCGGCAATCCGGTGGACTGGCACGAGTGGAGCGAGGAAGCGCTCGCGCTCGCGAAGGCGCAGGACCGGCCGATCCTGCTGTCGATCGGCTACGCCGCGTGCCACTGGTGCCACGTGATGGCGCACGAGTCGTTCGAGGATTCCGACGTCGCGCGCGCGATGAACGCGCACTTCGTCAACGTCAAGGTCGACCGCGAGGAACGACCCGACCTCGACCGCATCTACCAGACAGCGCACGCGCTGCTTTCGCAGCGCTCCGGGGGCTGGCCGCTCACGATGTTCCTGACGCCCGACGGCGCACCGTTCTTCAGCGGCACGTACTTCCCTCGCGAGTCGCGCCATGGCCTGCCGGGCTTCCTCGACCTCCTTCCGCGTGTCGCAGCGGCCTGGCGCGAGCAGGGGGCGGCGATCGAGGTCCAGAACGATCGCCTCGCCCAGGCG
>DAOMBL010000020.1:0-16613 GCA_035427325.1 Casimicrobiaceae bacterium | reverse complement strand
CAGGTCCGAGTTGTACGCGAGCGCCTCGCGCACGAGCGCGTCGAGATCTCCGTCGTGGAACGTCGCGATCCAGTTGTCGGCAACGACACCCTGCCCGCCGCCGGCCGACACGTAGGCGCCCGGCACGGCGAGATTCGGAAGCGCCTGCGTGCGCAGCTCGTCGGGCTTCGGCGGCGACTCGAGCGCGCACCCCGCGATCACCATGGCGGCGACGACCAGCGGCAGGCAGGGGAGACGCGGCATCGCGTCAGTGCAGCTTGAGGATCAGGTAGTCGAGCTTGGCGCCCACGCGCAGGATCACCTTGCGCACGATGTGGATCATCGCGCCGTGCTCGGTGTAGATCGCGCCGTCGCCCACCGCGCCCGCGGGCAGGAAGGTGTCCCCGTCGCGCGCGTCGACGGTGAACTTAACCGGGAAGCGGCCCGCGAGCATCGGCCCGAACGTCGTCTGCGGAAGCTGGGTCGAGTTGGCGATCTGGCCCTGGCCCTGCGCCCACACGATCGAATCGACCTTCGCCTTGAACACGCGGCCCGGATAGGTGTTGATGGTGAACTCCGCCTCGTTGCCGGGTTCGACCTGATGCAGTTCGTTCTGGCCGAAGAGCGCGATGATCTGGTAGGTGTTCTCGACGAAGGTCATCGCCGGGGTGATCGGGAACGCGGTGGTGAACGCGCCGGGACGGAGCTGGACGTTGATCGCGTAGCCGTCGGCGGGCGCCACGACCGTCGTCTGCGAGAGTTCCCAGCGCGCGTTCTCGAGCTGCGCCCGGATCTGCGCGACCGGCGCGTACTCGTTTTCCGCCTTCGCGCTCATGCGCTGGCGGACCTGGCGCTCGGCGCCGACCGCCTGCGTCTCGGCCGCACGCGCCTGTGCGATCGATGCCTGGGCGCTCGCCATCGCGGCTTCGGCTTCGGCGACATCGGTCTCCGCCTTCTCGAGCGCGAAGCGATCGCCCGCGCCGGTCGAGGCGAGGTCGCGGTACTGGACGACACGCTTCCGCGCGAGATCGAGCTGCGGCTGCACCTCGCGCTGCCTGGCCTCGGCCGCCTGGATGGCGCTGCGCGTCTCGGCGATCCTGCCGGTGGCCTGGACCAGTTGCTCGTCGAGTTCACGCGCGGAGGCCGAGGCGTTGGCGAGTTGCGCTTCGAGCGAGCGCACCGTGAGTTCGTAGGGGGTGGGGTCGATGCGGAACAGCACGTCGCCCTTCTTGACCGGCCGGTTGGGCTCGACCGGGACGTCGATCACGCGCCCGCGCACCTGCGGCACCACGTTGATCACGTACTTGATGACCCGCACGTCCGAGGACGAAGGCGCGACGACGTTGAGGACGAGGATCAGCGCGGTCAACCCGACCACCGGGATGATGACGACGATGACCTGGGTGCCGGTGTTCCACGGCAGCCATTTCATCTTGATGAAGACGAACCAGACGACGAGCGAGTAGATCGCGAGCAGCAGGACTTCCATCAGGCGCTCCCGCTTCCCGCGGCCGGGGCCCCGTCACCGTCGTCGCGCGCCTGCGCGGCGAGTTCGTCGAGCTCCTCGCGGAGCCGCGCGAGCTTGGGCGGCAGAGCGCCGCGCTCGTGCATCGCGTCGAGTTCGCGGCGGAGATGCGCGAGGTCGTCGCGCAGGAGCTTGCCTTCGCGCGCGCGCTCGCCCTGCTCGACGAAGAAGTCCTCGTGCAGGTCGGTGCCATACGCCATCCGGTGCATGACCGGCCGCGTGTACGCCCACAGCCACGCGAACGGCCACAGGAGGCCGCCGAACACGAGCGAAAGCAGGCAGAGCGTCTGGATCGCGGCGGTCTGCGGATGGTGCCGCTTGTGCGCGATCTTCTCGGGCATCACGTGGACGATCCAGAAGACCGCGATCGCGATGACCGGCACCAGGATCAGCGCGACCCAGGCGATGACGTCCGCAGCGGTGTCGAGCGCCTCGCCGCTCAGGAACGAGGCATGCGCCGGAGCGGCGATCGCCGCGAAGGCGGGCGCCACTACCGCAGCGACCGGTTGGGAAAAGGTCGTTCGTCGCATCCTGACTCGGATGTCATGGGCCCGTCGCGAAATCGCGCTTTGGCGCGGGCCCGGCTCGGATGCGCAATTATAGGCCGGCCCGCCAAGGCGCCTCGACGCTTACAGCGGACCGGAACGTGACACGCACCGTCGCCGCTTCTCGGCGACGGTGGCGAAACCATCGGTCAAGGCTTCTGCTTTTCCATCGCCTCGCGGATTTTCGGATCAGAGAAGTCGGGCTTCTCCGCCTTGGGCGCGTCCTTCGGCACCTTGTTCGCCGCCGCGCCCGCCGACGGCCCGATCTGCGAGCCCCCGATCTGCTTGTTGACCGCCTGATTGATCTCGGCGCGCTGGGTGGTCGTCGGCTTCGCCGACTGCTTGCTCGGCGGCGCCGGACTCCGGCTGGGCGCCACCGACTGCTGCGTGGCGTCCAGCTGGGTCGTTCCCTTCACCATCTCCTGCTTGGCCTTGCGGTCCGCGGCCTTCTTCGCGGCTTCGTCGGTTGCCGAGGGCGTCTGCGCCCAGGCGGCCGTCATTCCCAGTGCAATCACTGCGGCGAGCGTGCGTTTCATCCTCAGCCTCCGTTGGAGAGTCGGGTCCCCTGGACCGACGGCCGCGCCTCGAGCGAGGCGCGGTCCCGCGACGGCCGTCAGAGGGAACCGGTGTCTGATCATCCCGGCGGACCGAGGTCGCTGTCTTTTCCTTTCGCGACAGGCGCGCCCGCGCTCCTGTCGGACGCGTTCCGGCCTGGCGACCGTCGCGAGGCTGTCCAGAACTGCGAGGACGGCATCGGGCGCGCCTCGGACGATTCGTGGGGAAGCGCGGTACCCGGGTTCCCGATCCTCGCGTCCGGGCGTCGTCGTCCCAGCACGTTTCGAAACGCACGGAGACCACTCGATGACCACCCCCAAGGCCGCCCCGGCCTCCCCGGCAGGAACTCCCGCCAGCCTCCACCAGTTCTTCTCCGCCTCCGAGGCGCGCATCGATCGCTGGCGCCTGCTGGGGCGAGGCGCCCGGGCGATGGCGTCGGCCGGACCGGGCGCTGCGGACCCCGCCCGGGCGGAAGCATCGCGCCTGCTGGACGAACTCGGACCGATCGAGGACGTCAACGCCTATCCGGGACCGCACCTCCTCGCACAGGTGCGCGAGCGCCTGGAGGAGAACGACACAGCCGGGTTCGCGCGGCTCGTCCAGCGCATCGGCATGGCCCTGATGTCCAACGCCTACCGGGACGACGCTGCGGCGTGGTCGTCGGACGAGGACGCCGACGCCGAGATGCCCGACGTGCTGCCGCCTTCGGTCGGCGCCGGGCGCGCGCGGCGACCGTACTTCGAGGTCCTCATCGTCTCGAGCGCGGAGCGGTCGGCGTGGCCCGCGCTGCGCGAGACCTTCCGGAAGCTCCGGCGGGACGAGGACGCCTTCGTCTACGAGCCGGTGATCGTCGGCAGCTACGAGGATGCGGCGCTCGCCGCGATCTTCAACTACAACCTGCAGTCGGTCGTCCTGCTCGACGGCTTTCCCTACGCGTCGCGCCATGCGCTCGCCTCGCTGCGCGAGCTGATCGCGCCGCACCTGCCGGCGTCGCCCGCGGCCGGCGCGGACCTCGGCACCTCGCTCGCGCACGTGCTGAAGGTGCTGCGCCCCGAACTCGACCTCTTCCTCGTCACCGACCACGACGTCGCCCGACTCGCGGGGAGCGACGACACCGGCGGCATCCGGCGCGTCTTCTACGGCGTCGAGGAGCCGATGGAGATCCACCTGTCGATCCTGGACGGCATCAAGGACCGCTACGAGACGCCCTACTTCGACAACCTGAAGAACTACGCGGCACGCCCGATCGGGACCTTCCACGCCCTCCCGGTCGCGCGCGGCAAGTCGATCTTCAAGTCGAACTGGATCCGCGACATGGGCGAGTTCTACGGCGCCAACCTGTTCCTCGCCGAGTCGAGCGCGACGACCGGCGGCCTCGACAGCCTGCTCGAGCCGACCGGCAACATCAAGGTCGCCCAGGACAAGGCCGCCCGCGCGCTCGGCGGCGACCGCACCTTCTTCGTCACCAACGGCACGTCGACGTCGAACAAGATCATCCACCAGGCGCTGCTCACGCCGGGCGACATCGTGCTGATCGACCGCGACTGCCACAAGTCGCACCACTACGGCATCGTGCTCGCCGGCGCCCAGCCGCTCTACATCGACGCCTTCCCGCTGACCCAGTACTCGATGTACGGCAGCCTCGCGATCCGCCCGATCAAGGAGGCGCTGCTCGCGCTGAAGGCGGAAGGCAAGCTCGACCGCGCGAAGATGCTGGTGCTGACCAACTGCACGTTCGACGGCCACGTCGCGAACGTCGAGCGCACGATGCTCGAGTGCCTCGCGATCAAGCCGGATCTCATCTTCCTGTGGGACGAGGCGTGGTTCGGGTACGCGCGCTTCTCGCCGTTCCTGCGCCGGCGCACCGCGATGGGCGGCGCGGCGAAGCTCCGCGCGATGATGCGCGACCCGGCCTATCGCGAGCGCTACGCGAAGTTCAAGGCGGAGCACGGCGAGATCGATCCGAAGAACCGGAAGCTCCTCGACGCGCACCTCCTCCCCGACCCGGACAAGGTCCGCATCCGCGTATACGAGAGCGATTCGGTGCACAAGTCGATGTCGGCGCTGCGGCAGGGATCGATCATCGTCGTCGCGGACCAGGACTTCGCCCGCGTCGAGGCGGCCTTCAAGGAGGCGTTCTTCACCCACACGTCGACCTCGCCCAACCTGCAGATCATCGCCTCGCTCGACCTCGCGCGGCGCCAGATGGAACTCGAGGGCTACGAACTCGTGCAGCGCGCGATCCAGCTCTCGATCGAGATCCGCCGGGAGATCAACGGCCACCCGCTCATCTCGAAGTACTTCCGCGCCGCGACGCCCGCCGAGATGATCCCCGAGGCCTACCGGGCGTCCGGCTTCCAGGATTACGGCGCGCCCGGCTGGACGATCGCCGACACCGCCCGCGCGCTCGGCGACGACGAGTTCTTCCTCGACCCGACGCGCATCACGCTCCTGTGCGGCCGGGCCGGTTACGACGGATCGCAGTTCAAGGGCCTGCTCGCGAGCGAGTACGACATCCAGATCAACAAGACCTCGCGCAACAGCGTGCTGGTGCAGATCAACATCAACAACACGAAGAGCGACATGGCGCACCTCGTCAAGGCGCTCGCCGACCTGTCGCGCGCGATCGAGAAGCGCCTGGCCGAGGGAGGCGAATCGGAGCGCGCGGCGTTCGCGGCGCGCGTGAAGTCGCTCGTCGAGGACGTGCCGGACCTGCCGAACTTCAGCCGCTTCCACGACGCGTTCCGCGACGACGCGAAGAGCGCGACCTCCGAGGGCCACATGCGCGACGCCTACTACATGGCGTACGACGCGGCCTCCTGCGAATACCTGAAGCTCCACGACCCGGCGATCGACGAGCGGGTGGCGAAGGGCCCGGCGCTGGTGTCGGCGAAGTTCGTGATCCCCTACCCGCCCGGCTTCCCGATCCTGGTGCCGGGCCAGGTGATCACCCGCGAGACGATCGCGTTCATGCGGAAGCTCGACGTCAAGGAGATCCACGGCTTCAACGCCGCCAGGGGATTCGAACTGCTCAAGCCCGAAGCGCTCGCCGCGAAGCGCGGCGCGGGCGGCCGGCGCTGATCACGACGGGATTCGACGCAACGAGGGAGGGCACGATGATCCAGTGGCTATTCGACACGCTCAAACAGTACCCGGAGATCGCGATATTCCTGACGCTGGCCCTGGGCTACTACTTCGGCAAGTTCACCTACAAGGGCATCGGGCTCGGGGCGGTGACCGCCACCCTGATCGCCGGCGTCGTAATCGGGCAGATCGGCATCACCATCAACCAGCCGCTGAAGGCCTTCTCGTTCCTCATGTTCCTGTTCGCGGTCGGCTACGGCGTCGGCCCGCAGTTCGTGCGCGGGATCGCGAGTTCGGGCCTGCCGCAGGCGATCTTCTCGGTGGTCCAGTGCGTGTTCAGCCTGGTCGCCTGCGTGGTGATCGCCAAGCTCGCCGGCTACGACCTGGGGTACGCCGCGGGGCTGTATTCGGGTTCGCAGACGATCTCCGCCGCGATGGGGCTCTCGACCGACGCGATCAATCGCCTGGGGCTCGCCGCGGACCAGACCAAGGCGATGCTCGACGCGATGCCCATCGCCTACGCCGTCACCTACATGTTCGGCACCATGGGTTCCGCGGTGGTGATCGCGATCATCGGGCCGAAGCTCCTCGGCATCGATCTCGTCGCGGCGTGCAAGGACTACGAGGAGAAGTTCGGCGGCGGCAAGAAGGCGGTCGGCGGTCCCGGCACCGGTTGGTTCCAGCGTGTCATCCGCGCCTATCGGGTGAAGCCGGGCGGCAAGGCCGTCGGCATGCGCGTTCACGAAGCCGAGGGGCTGGTGCCCGAGACGCGCCTCTTCATCCTGCGCGTCCGTCGCGACAACCAGATCCTCGAGGCCACCGCGGACCTCGTCCTCAAGGCGGGCGACGTGGTCGCCGTCGCGGGCGACCGCGAGACCATCGTGAGGGTCCTCCAGAACGCCGAAGAGGTCGACGACCGCGAACTCCTCGCCGTGCCGATCGAGGGTGTCGACGTCCTCGTCACGAACAAGGCGGTCGACGGCAAGACGCTCGGGGACCTCGCCGAGCGGCCGGAGGCGCGCGGCGTCTTCCTGCGCAAGATCACGCGCGGAGCCACGGCGACGGACATTCCAATCATGGCGGGCACCGAGATCCATCGCGGCGACCTCCTGACGCTCGTGGGTCGCACGCCCGACGTCGCCGCGGCGACGAAGCTTCTCGGGGTGGCGGACCGTCCGACCGACATGACCGACATGGCCTTCGTCGGCGCCTTCATCGTCGTGGGCGGCCTCATCGGCGCGCTGATGTTCAAGGTGGCCGGCGTCCCGCTCACGCTGTCGACCGCGGGCGGCGCGCTCATCGCAGGGATCGTCGGCGGATGGCTGCGCTCGGTGCGCCCGAGCTTCGGGCGCATCCCCACGCCGACCGTCTGGTTCATGAACTCGGTGGGACTCAACATCTTCATCGCGATCGTGGGCATCTCCGCCGGCCCCGGCTTCGTGAACGGGCTCAGGACGCAGGGCATCGGCCTCTTCCTGTGGGGCGTGGTCGCCACCACGATCCCGCTGATCCTCGGCATGTTCATGGCCAAGTACGTGTTCAAGTTCCACGACGCGCTGAACCTCGGCATCATTTCCGGCTCGCGCACCACCACCGCGTCGCTCGGCCTCGTCTGCGACCAGGCGAAGAGCCAGATCCCGGCGCTCGGCTACACGGTGACCTACGCCGTGGGCAACACGCTGCTGACGATCTGGGGCATGGTCGTCATCATGCTGCTGTCCTGAGGCCGGGCCGGCCGCGCAACGACATTCCACGGAGGAGGACATGGACGACACGACGCTGAAGCAGTTCGAGAAGCTGGGCCCGTTCGAGATCAAGGATTTCCTGCAGAAGGTCGCCTCGAAGGCCGCGCTCGAATCGTCCACGTCCTACCTCAACGCCGGACGCGGCAATCCGAACTGGGTGGCGACCGAGCCGCGCGAGGCGTTCTTCCTGCTCGGGCAGTTCGCGGTGACCGAGTGCAAGCGGGTGCTCGACCTGCCGCCGGGCGTGGGCGGCATGCCCAGGGCGGCCGGGATCGCAGGCCGGCTCGAGGCCTGGCTCACGAAGCACCACGACATGCCGGGTGCGCCGTTCCTGCAGGCGATGGTGCCCTGGGCGGTGAAGAAGTTCGCGTTCGAGCCCGACAAGTTCGTGCACGAGCTGGTCGACTCGATCATCGGCGACCACTACCCGGTTCCGGACCGGATGCTGGTGCACAACGAGACGATCGTCCACGAGTACCTGCAGTGGGCGATGTGCGGCAAGCCGCGGCCCAGGGGCACGTTCAAGCTCTACGCGGTCGAGGGTGGCACCGCCGCGATGTGCTACATCTTCAAGTCGCTCAAGAGCAACCGGCTCCTCAACCCCGGCGACACCATCGCGCTCGGCGTACCGATCTTCACGCCGTACATCGAGATGGCGCATCTCGAGGACTACGACCTCCATTTCGTCGAGGTGCACGCGACGCAGGAGAACCGGTTCCAGTATCCCGATTCCGAGCTCAGGAAGCTGCTCGACCCCAAGGTGAAGGCGTTCTTCATCGTCAACCCGGGCAACCCCTACGCCGTGGCGCTCGATGACGCGACGATCGAGAAGATCGGAGCGGTGCTGAAGAAGCGCCCGGATCTGATCCTCCTGACCGACGACGTCTACGGCACCTTCGTGCCGGGCTTCCGCTCGCTGATGGGCGCGTTTCCGAGAAACACCATCGGTGTCTACTCGTACAGCAAGTATTTCGGCTGCACCGGATGGCGGCTCGGCACGGTCGCGGTGCACGAGGACAACATCCTCGACGAGATGATCGCCAGGCACCCGGAGTCGATCAAGAAGGCGCTCGACAAGCGCTACGGCGGCCTCACGCTCGAGCCCCGGAAGCTCGCGTTCATCGACCGCATCGTCGCGGACAGCCGCGACGTCGCGCTCAACCACACGGCCGGCCTGTCGCTGCCGCAGCAGGTGATGATGTCGCTCTTCTCGCTCTACGAGCTGATGGACGAGAAGAAGAACTACCAGAAGGCCTGCCTCGGCATCGTCAAGAAGCGCTTCGCCGCCACGATCGAGGGACTGGGCATCGAGGTCGGCAGCAACGACCAGTACGACTACTACTACGGCCTCATCGACTTCGAGTTCTGGGCGCGCAAGTACCTGGGCGAGGACATCGTCGCGTGGATGAAGGAGAACGTCCACCCGCTCGACATCGTGTTCCGCCTCGCTGAGGACCACGGCATCGTGCTGCTCAACGGCAGCGGGTTCGCCGCGCCGGACTGGTCGGTGCGCATCTCGTTCGCGAACCTCGACGACCACGTCTACGACGACATCGGCCGCGCGGTCCGCGCGATCGCGCGCGGCTACCGGCTCGCCTACGAGGCGTCGAAGGGGAGCGGCAAGTCGGCCGGGAAGCCGGCGAGGAAGAAGGCGGCGCCGAAGAAGCGCTAGAAAGGGCGGGCCGCGCTCTCGGCGCCCCGGCGGGCGCGACGAGCGCCATTGCGGATCGCCCACCGCCGGGCAGGCGCGGCCCGTCGAAGGCGGGTACGATCACGCTCGCCTCACGCAAGCCTCGGAGGGCGTCATGTCCTGGTTCACCGCGACGATCACCAAGTACCCCGAACTCGCCGTGTTCCTGACGATGGGCGCCGGCTATTTCGTCGGCGGCCTCAAGGTGAAGGGGTTCGGGCTCGGACCCGTCACGGGGTCGCTGCTCGCCGGCATGGCGCTGGGCTATTTCGTCGAGATCCCGGTCTCCTCGACCGCCAAGTCGCTGCTGTTCCTGCTGTTCCTGTTCGCGATCGCGTATTCGGTCGGCCCGAAGTTCTTCAAGGCGATGAAGGGCGACGGACTGCGCTGGGCGATTCTCGCGACCACCATGTCGGTGACCGGGCTCGCCACCGCCTGGGCCGTCGCACGCTTCCTCGAACTGGACGTGGGGCTTTCCGCGGGAATGCTCTCCGGTGCGCTGACCGAATCGCCGGCCATCGGCACCGCGATCGAGGCGATCAACGCGCTGCCGCTGCCCGAGGCCGAGCGCGCGCGCCTCGCCTCCCACGTCGCCGTGGCCGACGCGGTGTGCTACGCGTTCGGCGCGCTCGGGGTGATCGTGTTCTGCAGTGTCGTGGGGCCGCGGCTGCTCGGCATCGATCTCAAGACCGCCGCGGAGGAAGCCGAGCGGGCGATCGGCATCGAGCGCGACAAGCGCGGCGTCGTGTCGGCGTGGCGGCCGTTCGAGCTTCGCGCGTACCGCATCCGGCAGGGCGGACACGCGGCGGGCCGGACGATCGCCGAGGTCGAGTCGCTGATCCCGAACAAGCGCGTCTTCATCGAGCGCGTCAGGCGAGACGGCGCCTTCCTGCCGGTCGCCCTCGACCTGCGCCTCGCCGCAGGTGACGTCATCGTGGTCTCCGGTCCCCGCGACGTTCTCGCCGAGGTCGTCGGCGGCTCCGGCGCCGAGGAGGTCGACGACCGCGAGTCGCTCGACATCCCGATGGCGTCGTACGAGGTCTTCGTCACCTCGAAGACGGTCGCCGGCAGGACCCTCGGCGAGATCGCCGGATCGAACCCGGCGGTGCGTTCGGTGTTCCTGCGCGACATGACCCGCGGCGGGCAGGCGATTCCGATCGCTCCGGGAACCGTGGTCGAGCGCGGCGACGTCGTGCGGCTCACCGGCCCCGAACCGGCCGTCGTTCGCGCGGCGTCCACCATCGGCGAAACGATCTACCCGAGCGACCAGACCGATTTCGTCACGCTCTCGCTCGGCATCGTCACCGGGGCGATCATCGGCGCGATCCTGATCGTGCCGATCGGGCCGCTGCGCATCGCGATGGGCACGAGCGTAGGAACGCTGCTCGCGGGACTCGTCGTCGGCTACCTGCATTCGGTGCGGCCGACCTTCGGGCGGATCCCCGACGGTGCAGTCCAGTTCATGATCTCGATCGGCCTAGCCGCGTTCGTCGCGATGATCGGCCTCTCGGCGGGGCCGCACTTCGTCGACGCGCTGCGCCAGGCGGGCGTCGGGCTGTTCTTCGGCGGCATGGTCGTCACCACGGTGCCGCTCCTCGCGGGCCTGTACGTCGGCCGCTACGTGCTGAAGCTCGATCCGGTGCTCCTCCTCGGCGGCATCGCCGGCGCGCAGACGATGACGCCCGGGCTCGCGGCCGTGCAGGAACGTTCGGGAAGTCCGATTGCGGTGCTGGGCTACTCGGGCACCGTGGCGATCGGTCACATCCTGCTGACCACCTGGGGCACGGTGATCGTCAAGCTGCTGGCTTGACGCGCGCCGACGGATCCCGCCGCCAGGACCCGGGCGTGTTGCCGGTCCAGCGCCGGAACGCGCGCATGAACGGGCTCACGCTCGCATAGCCGAGCGACGAGGCGATGTCGTCGAGCGACGTGCTCGTGCCCTCGAGCAGCTGGCACGCCGCCTCGGCGCGCACCTCGTCGAGGATGACCTGGAACGTCGTTCCCTGCGCCTTGAGGCGGCGGTTCAGCGTGCGCCGGTGCAATTCGAGCGCCTTCGCGGCCATCTCGCCCGACACCTCGCCCGAGAGCCTCAGGATCCGGATCGCGCGGCGCAGGCGCTGCTGCAGTTCGCCATGCCCGAGCGCATCCGCGCGCTGGCGCGCGGCGCGGTACCGGGCGGGATCGGCGCCGGCGATCGGGCGGGCGAGCCACGCCGCTGGAAAGCGCAACGCCGCGGCTTCCGCGTCGAACCGCGGCACGACGTGGAAGCACGCGCGATACGGCGCGACGTCCGCCGGGCGCCGCTGCGGAAGCAATACCTCGGTCGGTCCGGATCCCGGACCCAGCAATTCCGTCAGGTAGTTCCGTCCGGCGGCGAGCGGTGCAACGCAGAGGGCTTCGGCGCCTTCGACCCTGGGCGCGTAGATCGCGTAGCCCAGGTCGACGGCGTTCCCGCGAACGAGCAGGTAGACGAGCCCGCCGCTGCAGTTCAGATGGTGGTGGACGACGAGCACGCGAAGCGCATCGCCGAGCGTCGGGGAATGGCGAACCATCTCGCCGACGACGCCGATGTCCGCGAGATGCCACATCCTGCCGGTGAGCACACCGACATGCGGGCAGCCCGTGGCTTCGATGGCCCGCGCGAACAGGCGGCCCAGCGCCGCGAACGAAACCGTCCCGTCCGCCCGGTCGAGCGCGTCGGGAGCAAGGCCCGCCGCGGCGAGCAACGCGGACGGATCCGCGCCGAGCATCCGGAGCAGCGCCGGCAGTTCGGTATAGGCGCCGACGCGCTGCACCCATTCGGGATGCTCGGCAGGTCGGCGGGATGGCGGATTCACGAGCATGGTCGACCAGGGTGAATGAGACGGGGCGGCGTCCGCCTGTCGCGAATTATCATCCAGATCCCCGACCCCGGGGATGGCGCGATCGACGTTGATTGATTTCCGGTCTGCCGAACCCGGGACCGGCGCGAAACCGTCGCGAATGGCTAGGACCGTTCCGGTTCCGCAGGCCAAGATGTCGCCTCGGGGAGCGGAGGCCCATCGGCAGACCCATGGCCACGGGAGGAGTTCCGATGCCGCCCGGCTTCACGCCGGCGTCGCGGCGCGACCGGATCGCGCCCGGCCGCGCTGTGGTCGCGCTCGTGGGCGGGGAACCGGTCGCGCTCTATGAAGTCGGAGGGCGCGTCCTCGCGATCGACGACCGGTGCGCGCGCTGCGGCGGATCGCTCGCCGAGGGCCGGCAGGACCAACGCGTCGTCGAATGCGCGCGCTGCGGCTGGAGCTACGAACTCGACACCGGGGCGGTCGTCGGACTCGCCGCCTTGCGCCTCGACCGATACGACGTCAGGATCAGGGATTCCGAGGTCTTCGTCGCGCCGCATCCGACCGGCAGCGCCTGATCCGATGGCATTCTCCCTCCGACCCGCGCCCTGGATCGCGGGCTACCAGCCTGCCTCGCTGCCGCGCGACGCGGTGGCCGGTGTCACGCTCGCGGCCTACGCGATCCCGGTGTCGCTCGCCTACGCGACGCTCGCGGGTCTCCCGCCGCAGCACGGTGTCTATTGCTACCTCGTCGGCGGACTCGCCTACGCGCTGTTCGGCACCTCGCGCCAGCTCGCGATCGGTCCGACCTCGGCGATCTCGATGCTGGTCGGAGCCTCGATCGCCGGCATGGCCACCGATGCCGCCGGGCAGGCGGTCGCGATCGCCGCCCTGGTCGCGCTCCAGGCGGCCGTCGTCTGCTTCGCCGCATGGGCGCTGCGCCTGTCTTCGCTGGTGAACTTCATCAGCGAGACCGTGCTCACCGGGTTCAAGGCCGGCGCCGCCCTGACGATTGCCATGACGCAGTTGCCCAAGCTCTTCGGTGTCGCCGGCGGCGGCGAAGGATTCTTCGAACGCGCCTCCACGCTCGTGGCGCAGTTGCCGCAGACGAACGCGACGGTGCTGGGCTTCGGTCTCGCCGCGATCGCTCTCCTCGTCGCCGGCGAGCGCTTCCTGCCGTCGCGACCGGTCGCGCTCGCGGTCGTGGCGGCGTCGATCGTCCTGCTCACGTTCACGCCGCTCGCCTCGTCGGGCTTCCGGACGGTCGGCATCCTGCCCGAGGGACTGCCCGCGCTGGCGTGGCCGTCGCGCTCGGCGGACGTCTTCGAGGGTGTCGAGACGCTGGCAGTCGCCTGCTTCCTGCTGGCGTACATCGAAGGCGTCTCCGCGGCACGCGCGATCGCGCGCCGCCACGGCGATGCGATCGACCCGCGCCGGGAACTGCTGGCGCTCGGCGCGGCGAACCTCGCCGCATCGGCGTTCCAGGGCTACCCGGTGGCGGGGGGACTGTCCCAGTCGTCGGTCAACGACAAGGCCGGCGCGCGCTCGCCGCTCGCGCTCGTGTTCGCGTCGATCGCGATCGCGCTGTTCCTCGCCTTCCTGACCGGCCTCCTTAAGAACCTGCCCGACGTCGTCCTCGCCGCGATCGTCCTGGTCGCGGTCAAGGGCCTCTTCGACGTCAGGGCGTTGCGAACGATCCTCGCGCTCGACCGGACCGAATTCGCGATCGCGATGTTCGCGCTCATCGGCGTGCTCTTCCTCGGCATCCTGAAGGGCGTGCTCCTCGCGGCGATCGTGTCGATGCTGATGCTCGTGCGCGCCGCAGCGCATCCCCACGTCGCGCGACTGGGGCGGGTGCCCGGCACGCGACGCTACTCGGACGCCGACCGCCATCCGGACAACGAGACCCTCCCCGGCGCGCTCGCGGTGCGGACCGAAGCCTCGATCCTCTACTTCAATGCCGACCACGTGCGCGAGCGGGTGCTCGACCTTCTCTCCGGATCCGACGGCGTGCGAGCGTTGGTCCTCGACCTGTCGAGCTCGCCGCACGTGGACATCGCCGGCGCGCGCATGATCGCCGACCTCGCGCGGGACCTCGCCGCGCGCGGCATCACGACGCGTATCGTCGACGCGCGCGCCTCCGTGCGCGAACGGCTCCGCCTCGTGGCGGGCTGGAACCTCGGCGAGATCGATCGCCGCCTGTCGCTCGACGACGTCGTCTCCGCCGGTGGCGACGCGCCGGTCAGTACGCCTCGGGAATGAACTTGAACGGGTAGTTCGACGCGCGCACCTTGCCGATCTTCCGATGCTTCGGAAGCTTCGGCTTCTCGCTGCGCACGTCCTCGTAGGGGATGCGCCCGAGGATGTGCGTGATCGTGTTGAGGCGCGCGCGCTGCTTGTCGTCGGAGCGCACGACGAACCAGGGCGCCCACGACGAGTCGGTCGCCGCGAACATCTCGTCGCGCGCCACCGTGTAGTCGTCCCAGCGATCGAACGACTTGAGGTCCATCGGCGAGAGCTTCCAGATCTTGCGCCCGTCGTCGATCCGGTCGCGGAGCCGCCGCTCCTGCTCGTCCGCGGAGACCTCGAGCCAGTACTTGAGCAGGATGACGCCCGAATCGACGATCGCGCGCTCGACCAGCGGGACGCCGTTGAGGAAGCGCTTCGCCTGGTCGTCGGTGCAGAACCCCATCACGCGCTCGACGCCCGCCCGGTTGTACCAGCTCCGGTCGAAGATCACGATCTCGCCCGCGGCCGGCAGGTGCTTCAGGTAGCGCTGCACGTACATCTGCGTCCTCTCGCGCTCGGTCGGCGCGGGTAGCGCCACCACGCGGAACACGCGCGGGCTCACGCGCTCGGTGATCGCCTTGATCGTGCCGCCCTTGCCCGCACCGTCGCGGCCCTCGAACAGGATGCACACCTTGACGCCCCTGGCCTTCACCCATTCCTGCAGGCGCACGAGTTCGACGTGGAGTTTTCTCATCGCCTTCGCGTACTCCTTGCCCTTCATCGGTTCGCGCGTGGCGTCTCGGGTCGCTGATTTGCGCGGCTGCTTCGCGGAATCCTGATCCGCGGTCTTCGCGACGACGCGCGGCTTGTCCTTGCGTGCGGTGCTCTTGCGTGGTTTGGCCATGTAAGTCGCCTCGAGGGGTGGGGCAGCAGCAGGTTCGGCGGCGTCTGCCGCGGACGGGGCGGCCGCCCGCGTCCGATCGTCACGCCATGATGTGGACGCCGCCGTCGACGTAGAGCGTCTCGCCCGACAGGCGCCGCGCATAGGGCGTCGCGAGGAACGCGCAGGTGTAGCCGACGTCCATGATATCGACCAGTTCGCCGAGCGGGGCGCGCTGCGCCGCCTCGACGAGCAGCAGGTCGAAGTCCTTGAGTCCGGAAGCGGCGCGCGTCTTCAGCGGGCCGGGCGACACCGCATGCACACGGATGCCCTGCCCGCCGAGTTCATGCGCGAGATAGCGACAGCAGGCTTCGAGCGCCGCCTTGACCGGGCCCATCACGCTGTAGGTCGGCACGACCTTGTTCGCGCCGTGGTAACTCATCGCGAACATCGTGCCGCCGTCCTTCATCAGCGGCGCCGCGAGCCTCGCCATGCGCACGAACGAGTGGCAGGAAACGTCCATGGCCTTCGCGAAGCCTTCCGCCGACGAATGGAGCAACCCGCCCTGCAGATCCTCCTTCGGCGCGAACGCGATCGAATGCACGAGGATGTCGAGCCGGCCCCAGGTCTTCGTCACCGCGTCGAACACGGACTCGAGCGCACCGTGAACCGAGACGTCGAGCGGCAGGAAGATCGGCGCGGCGAGTTCGCGCGCGAGCGGCTCGACGTGCGGGCGCGCCTTCAGATTGAGGTAGGTGATCGCGACCTCGGCGCCGAGTTCACGGAACGCCTTCGCGCAGCCCCAGGCGATCGACTGGTCGTTGGCGATGCCGACGACCAGCGCCTTGCGCCCTTCGAGCACCGTCCCGGGCGCGGGAGCCGTCATGCGCCGATCCTCCCGGTGCCGGTGCGAGGCGGAGCGGCCGGCCTCACGCCACCGCCCGTCCAGCGGCTTCCCGCCGCGCGTGCGCGACGAGTCCCGCGACCGCGCAGGACGCGAGCCGCGTGGTGACCGAATCCGCGCGGCTCGTGAGCACGATCGGCACGCGCGCTCCGAGCACGATGCCGGCGGCGTCCGCGCCGGCGAGGAACGACAGGCTCTTCGCGAGCATGTTGCCCGCCTCGAGGTCGGGCACGACGAGGACGTTGGCGCGCCCCGCCACCGGGGAGTCGATCTTCTTGATCTTCACCGATTCGAGGCTGATCGCGTTGTCGAGCGCGAGCGGACCGTCGAGGATCGCGCCGGTGATCTGGCCACGGTCGGCCATCTTGCAGAGCGCGGCCGCCTCGATGGTCGAGGGCACCTTCGGGTTCACGGTCTCCATCGCCGAGAGGATCGCGACGCGGACCTCGGGGAAGCGCAGCGCGTGCGCGAGGTCGATCGCGTTCTGGATGATGTGGACCTTGTCCTCGAGTGACGGGGCGATGTTGACGGCCGCGTCGGTGACGATGAGCGTCTCGGGGTGCGAAGGCACGTCCATGACGAAGCAGTGGCTCACCCGCCGCGCGGTCCGAAGCCCGGTCTCGCGCCGCACGACCGCTGCCATCAGCTCGTCGGT
>DAOMBL010000019.1:3113-16680 GCA_035427325.1 Casimicrobiaceae bacterium | reverse complement strand
CGTGCCGCCACCCGCGACAGGTGACGAGACCCACAGCGCGTCGGGGTCGCCGAAGAAACCGAACGTAGCCCAAAGCGCGCTGCCATCGGTCCCGCCGAGACCCGCGAGACCCAGGCACGCGGCGCGCGTTCCGCAGTTGGCATTGATGACGTCGAGGTCGGGCGTGGCGTCGGTCCATGCGGCGACCGCTGTGCCTGCAGCAAAGCCACTCAGCACACCCGCGGCACCGGACGGAGCGAACACGTACTGGACGTTTCCGCCTCCGAGGCTGAGTACCGTCGCGATCGTGATGTCGGCAACTGCCGTCAGTTCCACACCAGGCCCAATGTTGTTGGGGCCTTGCCCGCTGAAATCGCCCTGGGTGTTGACGAACTCGATCACGGACACCAGTCGATCACCGGTCGACAACGTTCCACTTTGGTCATTGTCAACCACGTAGTCCAGGTCGTCGTCCTGGAACTGGGTGAAGGGGAAAAACCAACTGATCGCTGCGTTTGCCGAACCGGCGAGCGTCAGCCCGAACCCGACTGCAGCGAGGCTGGCTGCGAGTTTTTTCATCTTCATACGATTTCTCCCGGAGGGTGACTCGAAGCACGCGGGCGTGAAAACATCCGCTCGCACCCTTCAAAGCAACCCGCGTGCCGCGAGCGGCGAAACGATCTTATCTCATTGATATGTATGATTAATATGCGCAGGCCTCTGTCGCGCTCGGGCGCCGCGACGGCGTTGACTGTAAAACCATCCGACAGTCACACATCCAGCAGATCCAGCACAGCGGTGCGGACCGAACGCTTAGCCATGTGACGCCTGCGAAACATGGTTCCAGCCGGAGCATCGTCTGCGTCGGTACCGAAGCTCTCCGCGCGGCCCCCTGCTTGTGCCGTCCGCAGCCTGGTTCGCCGACTCCTGTTGGCCGCCCAAGGCCAAACCTGACTATCCCGTGTGTACAAAGTTCCGACGCTGGAAGGCGCTCCCGGTCCCGAGGTCGCCGGGCAAGCAGCCTCGGACGCCCAGCGCTTCGCGCAAAGCACCTGCTTCGCCGCAGCTCGGAATCCGAGCGCGGTCGAAATCTGGCAGACGCCTGACCGGTTGTTCAGCCCTTGGTCCCGACGATCAGTCCATGATCGCGCAGCAGCCTGTGGCGCTCCACGCCGCTGAAGCCCGCCTCGCGCATCCATGTCTCGTATTCGCGCCACGTGTAGAGCATGCCCAGGCCCGTGGCCAGGGAGAGGAAGTACGGCGACCCCACGGCAGCGCTGAGCGGGCCGGTCTCGTCGTCGCGCTGCATCATGTTGAAAATCATGACCTTGCCGCCCGCGCGCAGCGATGCGTGGCACTTCTGCAGGAGTTCCCGATCCTTGCGCTCACCCCAGATCGTGAAGAAGTGGGCGAACATCAGGCAATCGGCGCCGGCCGGGAACGGATCGGCGAAGCATTCGCCGGCGACGGCGTCCAGGCGATCGGCCATTCCCGACGCGGCAATGTTCCTGCGCGCGATCTCGCATACGGTGGGGGAATCGAAGACGGTGGCCCGAAGGTTGGGCCAGCGCCGGGCGATCGCGATGATGTTCGTCCCGTCGCCTCCCCCGACGTCGACCAGGTGCCTCACCCCGCTCAGGTCGACGGAGCGCGCCATGTCGGCGTTCGCCTGGACCGAGAGTTCCTGCATCGCCTCCTGGAAGATGCGTTCGACCTCGGGGTCATGGGCGAGCCGTTCGTAGAGTGTCGACTCGTTGCCGGCGAACTCCTTGATTCCGACGTTGCGATACTCGCGAACGGATTCCAGCATCCAGAAGAGCCCCTTGTACATCGCCCGGTGCTGGAGTTCGACGTAGGACGTGATCTTGCGCGGGCTGTCCTTCACGAAGAGGATCGAGGCGAGGTGGCTGTTCGAATAGCGCCAGCCGCGCTTGCGGAGCAGTCCGGTCACGGTGAGTCCCAGGACCACGATCCGCGCGGGCTGCTCCTCGATGCCGAGCCGTTGGGCGATTTGCTGGCGCGTGAGCGGGCCTTCCCTCTGCAGCAGCGTGAAGAGGTCAAGCTGGACCGCGGTGCGCAGCGTCTGGAAAAAGATGTGTCCGCCGAACACGAGATAGAGGCGCTCGACCTGCCGGCGGAGCACGACGCCCTCGACGAACCGCGTCAACGGCAGGGTTACGTAGCGGCTCCGGAGCTTCCCGAGGAGTCCTTCCGGACCTGCGCCGTGGGTTGTCATCGAACCGGGATTCTTCATCGCGCGTGCAATTCCTTTCGCGCGGGACCGCCCGCCGCGCGTTGTTGCCGCCGCAGGTAGGCGACGAGCCACCGCCGCTTGGCCCTCTGCAGCGGATTGCGGTTGCCGCCGACCAGGCGCCTGCGGACGAATCGGCCGAGGTAGGCGTCGAACTGATGATAGGACGGCGCCAGGTGGACACGCCCGCGGCGCAGCAGAATCTTCATCACTTCTGCCGCGACGACGCCCGACGCCAGGTGGCAGGCCAGTCCCGCCGATGGCCCGGTTCGGTTTGCGAAGTCCAGGTAGGACAGGTCCATGTACTTGCGCTGGAGCAGCGACGGAGCCATGCCCGCGACGTAGGCGACGAACTTCTCCACCGCGTCCATGCGGTCCGACAGGTCGAAGTATCGGTCGAACGTCATGCCCGTCGGACCGAAGATCACCCAGACCGTGCTGAATCCGACCGGTCCGGCCCCGAGGGCATGGATGCCGCGCTCCCTCGCCTTCCGGAAAAGCAGTCGACGAACGTCGATCTCGAAGGCGTCGATACCGTCGACGAGCACGTCGGCGCCCTCCAGGAACGCGTCGGCGTTCGCCGGGCCGATCGACTCGCGAAAGACGCGCACATCGGCCTCGGGATTGATGTCGAGGACGATGTCGCGCATGACGTCGGCCTTGAATCGTCCGATCGTCGACCGGGTCGCGCCGTACTGGCGGTTCGAGTTGCGGGTCTCGAATACGTCGGCGTCGGCGATCGTGAACTTGCCGACACCCAACCGTGCGAGCGCCACGAGGTCGACACCCCCGACGCCTCCCATGCCGGCGACCGCGACCCGGCTCGCACGAACCCGTTCCTGCTCGGCCGCGCTGATCAGGCCGAGGTTCCGTGAGAATGCCTCCGGGTAGGACCACGCCGATGCGGGCGCCGCCGGCAGGGGCTCCTCGCTCGCGCCCCCGGATCTCCTCAATTCGTTCGAGCCTTCCATCGGATCGACCTCGACTCCACTCCCCGGCGCGGGGCCCGCGGCCATTGCCTGCCCGCGAAACCATGCCAGGCGTGTGACGAATGGGCCTTTCGCCTCGTGTGGCGTACAAAACGCTCAATGATATGCCAGCACCACGCCGCTGGCGACCAAGGCGAGCGACTCGTTGCCGGGTACCCGGTCCCCATGGGGGAACTCCCGCAAGCGCGCAGGTCGACGGCTCGCCTCCATGTTCGACCGCGCCCGATTCGCGCCTCACGAGTTCTTGCTCGCCGGCACGGCGACGGAGGTGCGATGATCGGCTCGGTGGCGGGGCGCCGGGGTGTCATGCCAGGCGGTGCGCCCGGCGCATCCCTTCGGACGCTCGCCGATCCATGACGATTCCACGTTCCTTCGCTTCCGCCCTGGCGCTCGATGCGCGCCTCGCCGTCCGGAACGTCCTCCGACAGAGGCGACGGACCGGTTTCGGGCTCGCGTCCGTGGCGGCCGGCGTGGCGGCGCTGGTCGTCGCGGGCGGATTCATCGACTGGATCTACTGGGCGATGCGCGAGAATACGATCGGCTCGCGCCTGGGGCACGTTCAGATCGTGCGCCCGGGATTTCTCGAGGCCGGAGCCGCCGATCCGTACGCCTACCTGCTTCCGGCCAACGACGGCATTCGGAAGCGGATTGCCGCCCTTCCCGGAGTGAAGGCGGTCGCGCCCCGACTGTCGTTCAGCGGGCTGATCAGCCACGGCGACGCCAATGTGTCGTTCATGGCCGAAGGCATCGATCCCAGCCTCGAGGAGCCCTTCGAGAAATTCGTCGTGACGACATCCGGCGCGCCGCTGTCCGCGACCGAACCCCTCGGAATCGTCGTCGGCAAGGGGCTCGCGGAGAACCTGGGCGTCCGCCCGGGGGACCGCGTGGCGCTGCTCGTGAATCGCCGGTCAGGGGGGGTCAACGCGATGGAGTTCCGCGTCCGCGGCCTGTTCTCCACCGCCACCAAGGCCTACGACGATTCGGCCCTGAGGCTGCCCATCGAGGCGGCACGCCAACTGATCGGCGCGCCCGGGGGGGCCCACGCCTGGATCGTGATGCTCGACGATACCGCCCTCACGGCAAAGCTGCTTCCGGAAATCCGCGCGCTCGTGGCGGCTGACCGGCTGCAGCCGGTACCCTGGTACGAACTCGCGGACTTCTACAACAAGACCGTCACGCTGTTTTCACGGCAGGTCGGCGTGCTCAAGCTGATCATCGCCGCGATCATCGTGCTCAGCATCTCGAATACCCTCACGGTGAGCGTCCTGGAGCGAACGTCCGAGATCGGGACCATGATGGCGCTCGGCGCGAAGCGGCGCACGATCCTCCGACGGTTCGTCGCCGAGGGCCTGGTGCTCGGCGTCGTCGGGGGGGCGCTCGGGGTCGCCGTGGGTGTTGCCCTGGCCATGGCCGTTTCTGCCGTGGGGATCCCGATGCCCGCCCCGCCGGGAATGGATCGTGGCTTCATCGGGGAGGTGCGGCTCAGCTTCGGGCTCGCGTTCGATGCGGTGGTTCTCGCGGCGGTGACCACGCTGGTCGCGAGCTTCTATCCGGCGTGGAAGGCGTCCCGAATGGTGATCGTCGACGCGCTGCGTCACGCCCGTTAGCCGCGCACGCGATGTACTTCGAACTCGCCTTGCGCAACATCGTCCGGCAGAAGGTTCGGACCGCCATGACGCTCGCGGCGATCGTCGTGTCGGTCGTCGGGCTGATCCTGAGCGCCGGATTCGTGCAGGACATCTTCTTCCAGCTCGGCGAGGCCGTCATCCACTCGCAATCGGCGCACCTGCAGGTTGCCCGGCAAGGGTACTTCGACGAGGGATCACGCAAGCCCGAGCGCTACCTGATCGCGGATCCGGGTGCCGTGGCGCGCGAGACCGCGGCGTTGCCCGGCGTCGTCGACGTGATGGCACGCCTGCAGTTCGCCGGACTTCTGAACAACGGCAAGGCGGATCTGTCGATCGTCGGGGAAGGGATCGAGCCGGACAAGGAGGCGCGGCTCGGCACCTACATGACCCTCAGGTCCGGGCGGACGCTGGCGGCCGACGACCGCTACAGGATCCTGCTCGGGGAGGGCGTCGCGCGTTCGATGCGGCTCGCGCCGGGCGACCGGGCGACACTGCAGGTGGTCACGCCGGCCGGAGCGATGAACGTTCTGGAATTCGACGTGGTCGGTGTCTTCGCGAGCTTCTCGAAGGACTACGACGCGCGGACGGTGAAGATACCGCTCGCAGCCGCGCGAGAGCTCCTCGACACGACAGGTGCGAACGTGCTGGCGGTGTTGCTGGCGGACACCGGCGACACGGACTCGGTGGCCTCCGCCGCCGAATCCCTGGTCTCAGGGCGCGGGCTCGAAGTGAGGCGCTGGCGCCAGCTCAACGACTTCTACGACAAGACGGTGCAGCTCTATGAGCGGCAGCTCGGCGTACTGCGGGTGATCGTGCTGCTCATGGTGGTGCTGAGCGTCAGCAACGCAGTGAACCTGACGCTCTACGAGCGAATCGGCGAGCTCGGCACGATGCGTGCGATGGGCAATCGCAGCCGCCAGCTCTACGCGCTGCTGATGAGCGAGAGCGCGCTCCTGGGACTCGCCGGCGCGCTCATTGGCGGCGCCGTCGGCATCGGGCTCGCCAAGGCGATTTCGGTCGCGGGAATCTCCATGCCGCCGCCCCCCAATGCCAACGTCGGGTACGTCGCGCAGATCCGCGTCCTGCCGTCGGCGGTGCTCGGCGCGATGCTGATTGCGGCCGCAGCCTCCGTAGCGGCGTGCGCGCTTCCCGCGTGGCGGGTAACCCGCCTGAGCATCGTCGACGCCCTCCGGCAGAACGACTAGGCGAACGTGATGCGGATCGCGCCGATGCTCGTCAGGCCGGCGGCCACCTCGGGCTGCCGAACGACGAAGCCGATGCGGCTCCCGACGGGTCAGTGGGCAGTCAGTCCGCTTCGACGAGTTCTCGGAGGCGCTTGAGGACGCCTGCTTCCTGCTCCGGGGTGAACGTGTAGACGAAAAAGAACCGACCGGCATCGGTCACGCTGTGCTTTCCAGCATATCGGGCGATGCCTTCAGCGATCGTCTTGAACGACGTGCCCAGCAATACGGCCGGGGCGTTCACGCGCAGGTTCATGCGCTCCGGGCCGATCTGTGTGAAGGAAATGGCCTTTCCGTAGTAGAGGGCGTGGCGCGGGTTGACCTCGATGACCGTGTGCGTGTAGCCGCGGATCACCGCAGCATAGAGATAGGCGCTGTGGAACAGGCCCGCCAGCACCGGCTTGCTCGCGGCATTCCGATCGACCGCCAACCGCGTGAACTCGCAGATGCGATGACCCTTCGAGCGCAAGGCGTCGATTTCCGTCGGGTAGAGTTCGTCCGCGGACAATCCGAGTTCCGAGTCCAGGCGCACGCTCACCGTGCCGACCATCTGGCCGTCGTCGTAGGCCAGGAACGTGGCAAGGTGGGGATTGCGCTTCGTGGCGGGAATCGCATAGCCCCGTCCCGCGTATTGCCGTTCGACGAGCGCCAGCGCGTCGCGATGTGATCCCGGGTGGCCGACCACACGAATCTTGAACGCGCCGGCGATGGCCGCCGGGTCCTCGAGCGCGTGCAGGTCCGATTCCGACAGCGTCAGGCTGCGAAACCGCAACGGCTGGTCGCCATAGACGGTCCGACCCGTGATGTCGCCGAGGCTCTCCGGTCCGAAATCGCCCCCGCGCCCGCGCGCCTTTCGCGTCGCCTCTCCGGATCCTGGGCTGCCTCTTCCGGGGCGTCCTAACCGGGAGACGATCCTCCGGATGGTGTGCTTCACCACGCTCGCGACTCCATGCGGCGCCCGCTGCCTGGCGCAGGCAATGGCCGCGGTCGCGTCGACGGACAACGGACCGCCGTCCGAGCGAGAAGCGTCACCGGAGGTCGAATCGCGCCGGCCATCACTCGAGCCGCTTCAGGAAGTCCTTGGTGAACATCCGGTCGGGCAGGTCGCGCATCTGCATGCCCGAGTACTCGAGCACCGATTCCTCGTCCTGCCGCAGCGCGTCCTGCATCACCAGGCGCGTCGGGCGCACCTGGCCGCCCAGCGACCGGTAGTTCCGGTATTGGGCGGTCTTGAGGAGCCGATCGGAGAGCGAGTAGAACTCCGCCTTGTGCGGGCGGAAGTTCGCCTGGTTCACCCAGTAGAGCACGCGATGGTAGGTGACCCCGCGGTCGACGGCGGTGAGCTCAAGCACATGCATCGTCTCGCCGTCGACCTTCTCGGTCCGCAGGAGCTTCGCGTGGTAGTCGCCGGCGAAGTTCGCCCGCGCGAGGTCCCCGTTCGCGACCTGGCCGGTGAGCCGCTGGCTCAGCCCCAGCCGCACCGGCTGTGACACGTTGGGCAGGAAGATCCACAGGTCGCGGCCCTTCATCAGCAGGATCTGGCCGCGGTCGGAAGCCGGCTCGGTGACGAGCACGATCGTGTTCTCGTTGCCTTTCGACAGCACGCGGTACTTGCGGACGTCGGGCTCCTCGTCCTTGCGGTTCGTCGTGATCGTCACGCCCACTTCGAACCCCTGCTTCGGGAAGCGGACGAGGTCGGCCTTCTCGACGATCGCCTTCGCGACCTCGTCGTCGCCCGGGGCCGTTGCGGTTTGTGCGCCCGCCGGCCACGACAGCACCGCGGCACACGACAGCGCCGCGAGGGCCGGCAGCCGCCCGCCGAGCCACTGCTGCACTGTCGGATGGTTGCGCATCGCCGTTGCCAATGGACGTCCGTCGAAGATACCGGGGGCGGGGGAGTTCGTCCGTCGGCGATACCCCGACCCGGGGTCGGTGGGGAACCGGCATCCCGTGCCGGGACGGCCGGTGCTGCCCTCAGGGCGGTGGTGACCCGTGCCACGCGCCCGCTGTGACATTATAGTCGCCCGCGCGCCGCACGCTTGCCCGTGTCCCTGATCCTGGTCGAAAACGTCTCGAAGAGCTACCGGCTGGGCGACCAGCTGGTGCCTGCGCTCCGGGACGTCTCGCTGTCGATCGACGAGGGCGTGTTCATGGCGATCGCCGGCCCGTCGGGCAGCGGCAAGTCGACGCTGCTCAACCTGATCGGCTGCATCGACACCCCGACCAGCGGGCGGATCCTGATCGACGGCCGCGACACCAGCGGACGGACCCCCGACGAACTCGCCGATCTGCGTGCGCGGTCGATCGGCTTCATCTTCCAGACGTTCAACCTGCTGCCTGTGTTGTCCGCCGAGGAGAACGTCGAGTATCCGCTGCTGCAGTTCGCCGAGCTCTCGCGCGACGAGCGGCGCACGCGCGTGGCGAAGTTCCTCGAGGTGGTCCAGCTCACCCGTTTCGCGCGCCACCGCCCCAACGAGCTGAGCGGCGGGCAGCGCCAGCGCGTGGCGATCGCCCGCGCGCTCGCGACGCACCCGAGGATCGTGCTCGCCGACGAGCCGACGGCCAACCTCGACAGCCGGACCGGTGCGGGCATCCTCGAACTGATGAAGGAGGTCAACCGCTCGTCCGGCACGACCTTCGTCTTCTCGACCCACGACAAGAAGGTCATCGCCAAGGCCGACCGGCTGGTGCGCATCGAGGACGGGCACGTCCGGCGGCTCGGCGTACGCGCAGCCGACCGCTGGGTCATGGTAAAAGAGCGTCGTCGCGCCGAGCGCGCGTGACCCCGCCGTGCGAGGACTCGAGATGATTCGACGTGGATCGACGTTGGCCGGGCTGGCAGCGCTGGCGATCGTGGCGGGACCCGCCCTTGCGCAAGGAGTGCCGGCGGCGGACACGCTTCCGCCGGAGGGCCGGACCGGCGCGGCGCACGATGCCCTGGACCTGCGGAACCCCGTCCCACCGTTTGCGACGCTCCGACTGGCGCAGGCCTCCGACGCGGGCAAGGGCTCGGAGCCGCTGCCGATGTCGCGCGAGGCGCTCTTCGGGGCGCCCCCCGCCGGGCCGAAGCCCGCCTACCGCATAGGCGGCTTTGTCCAGGGCGCCGCCGCCTACACGTTCGAGGAACCCGACCACTGGTCGCGCGCCGTCGGCAGGCTCTACGTCGCGGCGCAGGGCACGATCGCCGATGCGCTGAAGTGGAAGGTCTCCGGCCGTGTCGACGGCGACGTCGTCTACGCGAGCTCGAACTTCTACCTCGACCCGGTCAAGAAGGACCAGCGCCTCGACTTCTTCTGGGGCGAGAACTACCTCGACTTCTCCGCGGGATCGTGGGACTTCCGGTTCGGCGCGCAGCACATCGTGTGGGGCGAGGTCGTCGGCCTGTTCGTCGCCGACGTCGTGTCGGCGCACGACCTGCGCGAGTTCCTGTTGCCGAGCTTCGACCTGATCCGCATCCCGCAGTGGGCCGCGCGCGCCGAATACACGTCGGGCGACGCGCACGTCGAGTTCGTCTGGATCCCGGTGCCGGTGTTCGACAACATCGGCAAGCCCGGCTCCGATTTCTATCCGGCGCCGCTGCCGTCGCCGACGCCTTCCGAGGTCGCCGCGCTGTTCGAGAACCCGGAGAAGCCGTCGCGCAAGCTCGACAACTCGAGCTACGGCATCCGGGCGAACACGCTCGTCGCGGGCTGGGACCTGGCGGCGTTCTACTACCGCAGCTACAGCGTCGCGCCGACCTTCTATCGCGAACCTTCGACCGACGCGAGCCAGCCGTTCGTGTTCCGGCCGCGCTACGACCGGATCTGGCAGGCCGGCGGCACCGTGAGCAAGGATTTCGGCGAGGTGGTGCTGCGCGGCGAGGCCGTCTACACGGGCGGCAAGCGCTTCGCGCTGTCCGACCTGATGGCCTCCGAGAGCACGGTCGAGCGCGACACGCTCGACTACATCGTGAGTCTCGAGATCACCCATCCGTCGATGCCGCCGGACACGAGGGTCAACGTGCAGGGGTTCCAGCGCGTGTATTTCGACGGCGGCGGAGGCGATCTCGCGATCCGGGACGACGGCTTCGGCGCGAGCATCCTGCTGTCGACGAAGCTCGGGAGCGCGTTCGAGCCGCAGTTGTTGTGGATCCAGAACTTCAAGGACGGCGGCGGAATGGTGCGTCCGCGCCTCAACTGGACGCCGGCGAAGAACACCTCGGTAGCCGTCGGCGTCGACGTCTTCACCGGTCCGAGCGACGGATTCTTCGGCCGCTACGACAACCGCGATCGCGTCTACGTCGAGGCGCGGTACGACTTCTGACCGGGGCGCGGCGGCACGCGCAACGCCGCCGGGTCGTCAGGCGGGCAGCGGCGCACCGGTCGCCCGGTAGCCCGCCGCGATCTCCGCCTCGATCGCCTCGTAGAGCGGGCGCACCAGCGGGCCGAATCCGCGGATCGTCCGCTGCACCGACAGCATCGACGGCACGCGCCGGCCGCGGTGCTCGACCGCGTCGCCGACGCGCCTGCAGCGCACGCCGAGCAGCGCCAGGTGGCGGACGAGGCGCGGCTCGGTCAGCATGAACAGGTTCTCGGCGCCGTGACGCTGCGCCTGCGCGAGCATGCCGAGGTAGAGGCCCACCGGGATGTAGGGGAAGCGCGGTTGCTCCTGCGTGCCGAAGTCGCCGGTGTGGATGGATCCCGGTTCCCGGTTCTCGCCCTTGCGGCGGCGGAACGCGCTGACGACCGCCAGCCGCGACACCTCCGCCATGTGGCCGCGCACGATCCTGACCGGGTCGACGATCGCGCGGTCCAGCGCCCGCTCGCAGGTCCTCTCGAACGGAAAGGGCGACGCGGGATTCGCCCGGTCGGGCAGGATCAGCCGGATGCACCCGATGAACTCGCCCGACTGGCGCGACCTGAGCAGCGTGTGCACGGCGCGCGCGTCGTAGGGGTCGCTCTCCAGCCCGTCGGGGCGCACCGGCTCGTAGTGCAGTTCGCGGCAATAGACGTCGTGCCGGATCCGGTAGCAGCACTCCCTCAACTCGGCGGTCGTCGCCGGGACACAGGAAAAGAGGTCGGCGAACCGGGAGCGGAGGTCGAGGAAGCTCGGGAGTTGCATCCTGCTCGGAGACGCGGGAATCGTGGCCCGGAGCCACCTTGGCCCGTCGTCCGGCGGGTGTCAAGGATGGCCGCCCCGTTGGGCGCACGCGTGGACGCGGCTCGGGGCGCGACGCCGGTCGAGCGCGCGGCGGAAGGCGTGTCGTTGCTCGAGGCGCCTGCCGGCGGTCGGCGCAGCGCGTGTGCGCCTGGTTGGGCAGGGCAGGTGCCGCCGACACCATGCAGCTCCCTGTGGGCGGCCGGGATGCCTGGTCGGCAGGTGACGGGCCGGAGCCGGCGGCCACGCACCGGTCGGAGCGACGGCGACGGCGCTTGCCGTGGTCTCCGGTCGCGGGCAAGGTTGACCGTGCGGACGCTTCCCTGCCTGGAGTGGACGACGCTCATCGAGAACCGGCGTCGGATCCTGCAGCGGCTGCGTCGCATGGAGGATGCCCGTGCCGGTTGCCGTCTCCGACCTGTTGCCTGCCGATGCTGCGTCCGGGCATCCACGATCCCGGCCGACGAGCGCGGGATCGTGCATTGTCGGCGAGCGCGGGCCGGCGCAGTGCGCACCGTCGGACGGCTGTCCATGCGGGTAGCGTCCGGCCCGTTCCGCCCGGAGGGTGGCCGGCCATCGAGGGTGCGATCGATCCGTCCTGGGTCGAAGGCCGTAACCTGACAGCACTGCCGGCCCATATTCTTGCCGTTTACGCGCCAGCCAGCCGATGTCGACCCGAGTTGCGACGCTGCTCTATGTCGTGGCCATCGCCTACGGCACGTTGTTCTCGACCGCGGCATGGCAGGTGCCGGAGGATTTCAGGCCGCTGGCCTGGGAAGGTCTGCGCAACGCCTCGCGCGCCGACATGCTGGAGAACGTCCTCGGGTACATCCCCTTCGGCGCGCTGCTGGCCGCGAGCCTGGGTGTCACGACCGCGCGAAGCGTCGCCATCGGATTGACGCTTCTCGCGGGGATGCTCCTCAGCCTGTCGCTCGAGACGATCCAGGCGTTCATTCCGGGGCGCGACTCGTCCGCGACGGATGTGCTGATGAACTCGGCGGGCACGTTCCTCGGTGCCCTGGGGGCGACGTTCGTCGATCCGCGACGAACACCGTCCGGCCTGGCTGCGCGTATTCGCGGCGGATGGTTCAAGGCGGGGACGCCGGGGAGGCTGGGCGCCGTGGCGGTCGTGCTCTGGATCGCATCGCAACTGAGTCCCTTCATTCCGACGATCGACGTCGCCACCGTGCGGCAGGGATTCGCATCGGCCTGGCGCACCGCCAGCGGTGCCCGGCCGCTGGAACTGTGGCAGGTGACGACCTACGCGTGCTACCTGACCGCACTGGGCGTGTGCTGGTCGCTCACTGCGCGCGAAGGGAGGCCGAGGCTCGTCGCGTTCTCGGCCGTCGTCCTGGTCGTGCTCGCGCTCAAGCCGTTCTTCCTCGGCAGGACCCTGTCGCTGGAGGCGTTCGCCGGCTTCGCGGCGTCCTTCGTCGCGGTCGCGGTACTGGACGCGAGGCCCCCGGCAATGCGCGCCGTCGTCGGCGTCGCGCTTCTCTGCGCGGGATTCATCGTCTACGAACTCGTGCCCGCGCCGGGCCGCCTGCACGGCTTCAACTGGCTGCCCTTCCGCGGAGAGATGAACAACACGCTGAAGGGCTTCATGAGCATGCTGGGGCTCGCCTGGGTGTTCTTCACCCTGGGCGCGACGGTCCGGGTCGTCTCGCCTGCCGAGCGGCACCGCAGGCGCGAAGCGCTGGGCGGGCTCGGCGTGCTGTGCCTGGTCGCGTTGTGCGAGTGGCTGCAGCAGCGGATCCCGGGGCGCTACGGCGACATCACGACGGTGGCGATCGCGGTGGCGGCATGGCTGCTGGCCTGGCGCATTCCGGCGTCCCGGGAGTCCCGCGTCGCCACACGCATGGTCAACGGGCGCGTCTGACACGGGCAGGGAGCCGGCCGATCGTTCGGCGGGACGACGCGGAGATGTGCGCAAGCCCCGGTCGCCCGCCGTTCGGCTCGGAACCGCCGGTCCATGTCCGATGCCTCGACTTCGGGGCGGCCGATCGGCGCAACGGTCGACTCGCGAGGTCCACCCAATCGGTCCAGCGCCGCCGCTCGATGCCGACGGCCGGCCGGTCGTCGGACGAATTCGGTTCGGGTTGCGGAATGCATCGCGCGCTGCTAGCGTCGGTCATCTTTCGATCGTCGAAAGGGTGCGCCGGGGATCGCTGGAATCGGGTTTGCGCATGGATGCGGTTCGACGACTTGGTGGCTGCCGGCTCCGGCCCCGGGGAAATGCTCGCTGTTCCGGGTTTAATGCGCGTCGCGCTTTCGAAGCGTGCGGGTAGGCAACGACTGGTTTCACCTGTAGCGTACGGGTCGTTCCCGTTGGACCGCCGCGCC
>DAOMBL010000019.1:0-3103 GCA_035427325.1 Casimicrobiaceae bacterium | reverse complement strand
GATCCGCTGTCGCCGATGTCGTCGGCCGGGTTGACGCAAGCTGGCCGAGCTTCGACTGCAGGCGTTGCTCGAGACCTTGATGCCGGGGAGCGCGGCTGCCGCGAGGATGACAACCGCCTCATCGATCCGGCAGCGCAACGACAAGTGCATCCTCGGCTCCGTACGCCATGCAGGGACCATCATTCCGTCGAAGCGACACCAGGCTGGTTCAAAGCGCGTTGACTTCGAATCGTGCGGGCACGAGCAAGATGAGCAACCTGTGGGATCTCGAGACGGTCGCCGACACGGTGCGCAGCTACGCGTGGATTGCGCGAACGGCGCTCACCCGCCGAAAGGCGGCCAACCCGACGGGGCGACGCCACCTGCTGCTGCTTGCCTGGCTCTTCCCGCCGAAGATTTCCGGCGGAATCTATCGTCCGGCGGCATTGGCGCGATACGCCGCCGAGCGCGGCTGGAGGGTCACGGTCGTGTGTGCGCCAGAGCCGCCGGAGAGCACGGCGGCGGGACGGTACATGCTCGAGTACGTCGGAAACGGCGCGCGAATCGTCCGCATGCAGCCGCCAACACTGCGGCCGAGCTGGAAGTTGTTCCCGAGAGTGGACGGCGGCTTTCTCGATGCACTCCAGACGTTTGACGTCGCGCTCAGCGCTACCTCCGATTCCATGCCCGGAGTCATCGTGGCCACCGGCCCGCCGTTCCACAACTTCGTCGCGGCCCGATACCTGGGACGCTCGACGGGAATTCCCTACGTTCTCGATTACCGCGACGAATGGACAGAATGCCCGTTCAGCTTCGTCAAGCGGGGCAACGCAGACCGTCGATACGAGCGCGCGTGCCTCAGGCATGCGAGCCGGGTCGTGTTCACCACGGCATCGCAGCTGGAACATCAGGCGGCCGCATTCGGCGAACTGGAACGGAGCAAGTGCAGCGTGATTCCCAACGGCTGGGAACCCAACGATCTCGCCGCGCCGACAAGCGACATGGCGCTGGCTCCCGCGACATTCCGCCTGGCGTTCGTCGGGACGCTCGGAGACCACACGCTGCCCGCGACGTTTCTGGCCACGATGGAAGCACTGATCGGCCGGGACGCGAGACTTCGACGCGAACTTCGGTTGACCTTCGTTGGCCAGAAGAGCCCGAGGGCCAGGGAGCACCTGGCGGCGTTTCCTTGCCAGGAGGTCATTGAACAGATCGATCAGGTATCCAAGCCAGACGCGCTCCACGTCATGCGAACCGCCGACGCGCTCCTGGTGATCAACGACGAGGCCCTGCATCGATACGTCCCTGGCAAGGTCTACGAATACCTGGCGATGGAGACGCCGATCCTGGTGTATGGCAGCGGAGGAGAGGTCGCCGATCTGGTTCGCCGCTTCGAAGCGGGGTGCGTGGTTACCGCAGGAGACGCCGCAGGACTCGAGCGGGCCCTGCGATCCCTGCCGCGATTGCGCGGGGCCTCGCTCAAGAAAGGTGTCAAGGAGTGGCTTTCCGAGCAGACGCGCAAGGAGCTGTCGGTTCGGTTCGTGGATTTGCTCGAGGATGTGATTGAAGACGGCATGGTGAACTCGCGCCAGGCGGAACCCAGGGCATTGGACATGGCGTAGTCGTCGTCCTGTCCTCGCCCCGGACCGACCAGAAGCGCGTGCGCAAGGTGGCGCGGATCTCCGGTTGCCGTGCGCGTCATTGGTTTGTTACCAACCCACGTGCCTGAGGTTTCGCTGATCGGGCTCCGTCATGGCGATCTGGGTGAATGGCGCTTGCAGACCGGTTCGTCTCGGAGGAGAAGCGCGAACCTGACGGTACGTACATCCAACGGCTGCGTCCTCGCGCGTTGCGGCTTCCGCTGTTCTGCATGTGCGGCCGGGCCTCGGGTTCCCTGGCCCGGCGATCGGGCCCAATGTCAGTCGCTACGCGGATGGCGCGTGCACCCGCAATTCGGCGAGACCGAGAATGTTGCCGACTCCTGATGCGATGCCTCGCCCCGGCCTGACTTCCTCGCCGCCGCTGGCGCAATCATCCGCGGTAGCGCCGGTCCGGGGGGCCGGGCGAGGCGGAACGAGCCTCGTCGTGCCGGTCTATCGCTCGCAGGAGATGCTCGAGGAACTGCATCGCCGCATCGTGCGCGCCGTGGAGCCGCTCGACCCGACGTTCGAGCTGATCCTGGTCGAGGATTGCGGCGGCGACCGCTCGTGGGACGTGATCGAGGCGCTGTCCCGGCGCGATGCCCGCGTCAAGGGCATCCGCCTGTCCCGCAACTACGGCCAGCACAACGCCCTGCTGTGCGGGATCCGGGCGGCCACCGGCGACGTGGTCGTCACGCTGGACGACGATCTGCAGAATCCGCCGGAAGAGATCCCCAGGCTCCTCCAGAAGCTCGACGAAGGGTTCGACGTGGTCTATGGAACTCCGGCCGCGGAAACGCATGGCTTCCTCCGCGACCAGGCATCGCGCATGACCAAGCTCGCGTTGCAGAGCGCCATGGGCGCGGAGGCCGCGAGCAAGGTGAGCGCCTTTCGGGCCTTCCGGACGCGACTGCGCGATGCCTTCGCCGGCTATCGAAGCCCCACGGTCAACATCGACGTGCTGCTCACCTGGGGCAGCACCCGCTTCGCCGCCGTGGTCGTTCGCCAGGACAGGCGGGCGGCAGGAGTGTCCGGCTACACGTTGCGCAAGCTCGTCGTCCACGCGCTGAACATGATGACCGGTTTTTCGACGCTGCCGCTGCAGATGGCGAGTGTCGTCGGATTCGCCTTCGGCGCGCTCGGCTTGCTGCTGCTGTGCTACCTGGTGATCCGCTATCTGGTCTATGGAACATCGGTGCCGGGTTTCACGTTCCTGGCCTCGATCATCGCGATCTTCTCGGGTGTCCAGCTCTTTGCGCTCGGCGTGTTCGGCGAGTACCTGTCGCGCATGCATTTCCGCGCCATGGGGCGTCCTCCCTATTCCGTTCAGCAGACGACCGCCCCCGAGCGTGACGAAGGGGAGTAACCCGAGATGGCGAATCCCGCTGACGCTTCCGGCGCCATCGACGCATCGAGCCTCGTCCTCGAGTGGTCCGAAGCGCCCTGGGACAGCGTCCTGTTCGGCTTTCCCGTCCTGCAGATCG
>DAOMBL010000018.1:2762-16847 GCA_035427325.1 Casimicrobiaceae bacterium | reverse complement strand
CCGCGGCCAGCGTCGCGAAGCGCGCCGCGGCCTCGACGTCGCGTCCTTCCGCGATCGCCAGCGCATAGGCGCCGTGGAAGACGTCGCCCGCGCCCAGCGTATCGATCGCCTCGACCGGCGGAGCCGGTACGTGCAGCGGCCCCTGCGCGGTGAGCCACCAGGAGCCACGCTCGCCGCAGGTCACCGCACAGGCACGGGCGTCACCGGCCGATCGCATCGCACGCCACGCGCGCTCCAGCGCAGCGCGACGCTCCGCCGCGCCGGCGCCGCCTTGCAACGACGCCCAGCGATCGAGTCCCGGCTCGGAGAAGATCACGTGGTCGGCAAGCCGCAGCAATTCATCGATCACCGCACCCTCCGCGACGTCCGCGTCGAGGACGCGCGGCAGGCCGGCTTCGCGCGCCGCGCCGAACAGGACACGCGCGCCGGTCGGCCATCGCACGTCCGCGAGCACCGTACGCGCGTCGCGCACGGTCGCGAGCGGCAGCCAGGAGGCGTCGTCGGGAACGTCGCCGTAGTGGGAGACGATGAGGCGCTCGCCGCGCGCGTCGACCAGGATCGCCGACTGCGACGAGCGGCACCCGGGCAGGCGCCTGAACGCCGCCGCGTCAACGCCCCAGGACGCAAACTCCTTCGCCATCGCCTCGCCCGCGGCGTCGTCGCCCGCACGTCCCCAGAACGCAACGCGCCCGCCCAGCCTCGCGACCGCGCAGGCTGCGTTGGCGGCCATGCCGCCTCCGACCTCGCGAAACGCGGTGGCGCGCACCTTGGTCGGCGTCGACGGAATCGCGTCCACCGTGTAGACGCGGTCGAGCGCGGCGTGACCGAGGCAGACGACATCCATGGCATCGACGTAGAATCGGACGAGCCCGAAGTGTAAGGCCCGGGGCGCCAGCGAGGCTCGGCGGCGCTCTCGGCGCCCCTGACCGGAAACGACGCCATGACCACTGCCGCCCCCTGCGACATCGTCCACAATGCGGCCGCCCAGCGCTTCGAGGTCGTCCTCGACGGCGCGCTCGCGCGCTGCGACTACCGCCGCGTCGGCAACGTGCTGCAACTGCACCACACCGAGGTGCCGAAGGCGCTCGAAGGCCGGGGAATCGCGGGCAGGCTGGTCGAGGCTGCGCTCGGGTGGGCGAAGGCGGAGGGCCTGCAGATCGCGCCCTATTGCTCGTACGTGCGCGCCTACATGAAGCGCCACCCGGAAACGCAGCCGCTGCTCGCTCCCGGCCAGCAGGTCTGACCTCCGGCGGCAACGGCCGCCTCCGATCTCGCGCCGCTCTCCCGGCCGTGCGCGGTGTTCCGGCCGATGCCGGTCACCGCGGCGTGCCCGCGAGAAAGTCGACGAACGCGCGGACCTTCGCCGACAGGTGCCGTCGCGACGGATAGGCGGCGTGGACGGCGATCGACGGCAACGTCCAGTCCGCGAGGATCCGCACCAGCGCCCCGCGCGCGATGTCGGGCGCGAGGATGAAGTCGGGCTCGCACACGATGCCCGCACCCTCGACGGCGAGCGCGCCGAGCATGCGACCGTTGTTCGCGTGCAGCGGCCCGCCGACGCGTACCACCTTGTCGCTGCCGTCGGCGCCCACGAACCGCCACTGGTGGCGCGTGGCGGCGTACTCGTACGTGAGGCACGCATGGCGCGCGAGGTCGTCGGGCGTGTGCGGCACGCCGTGCCGCTCGAGGTACGCCGGCGACGCACAGCATACGAGCGTGGTCGTGCCGATGCGCCGCGCGACGAGGAACTGGCTGCGGATCTCGCCGATGCGCACCGCGAGGTCGAAGCCCTCGTCGACGAGGTCCACCGCGCGATCGGAGAGATCGACCTCGACGCGCACCTGGTCGTGCTTCGCGGCGAACGCCGCGACGATCGGCGCGAGCACGCGGACGCCGTAGGTGATCGGCGCGGTGAGCCTGAGCGTCCCGCGCGGCGTCGCCCCGCCCGCGCTCGCGCCCTGCTCGGCCTCCTCCAGGTCGGCGAGCAGTTGCAAGGCGCGCTCGTGGAACGCCCGGCCCGCTTCGGTCAGCGACAGGCGTCGCGTCGTCCGGTTGAGGAGGCGCGCGTCCAGATGCTCCTCCAGCTCGGCGACGCGACGCGAGACCGCCGACACCGACTGGCCGAGCTTCCCGGCGGCGCGGGCGAAACTGCCGCCCTCGACCACCGCGACGAACGCAGCGATGCTCTGGAATCGATCCATCGATCATTATTGCACATGAAGCAATAATCTATCAATCAATGAGCTATTTATCCCCATGCTCGCAATGAAATAACATCATCGCGCGGCCAACACCCCGGCCGCCCCATCAACAGGAGTCCGTCATGCACGACCGCAGAATCGACCTCGCCGCACTGGTGTTGCGCCTGACGCTGGGCGCGGTCCTGATCGCCCACGGGCTGCTCAAGCTCGTCGTCTTCACGCCAGCCGGCACCGTCGCGTTCTTTGAAAAGATCGGGCTGCCCGGCCCGCTCGCCTATCTCGTGATCGCCATCGAACTCGTCGCCGGCATCGCGATCGTCCTGGGCTGGCGCACTCGCCTCTTCGCGATCGCCGTCGCACCGGTCCTGTTCGGCTCGGCGCTCCCGCACCTTCCGAACGGCTGGGTGTTCAGCGCGGCCGGCGGCGGCTGGGAATATTCGGTGTTCCTCGGCCTCCACGCGGTCGCTCTCGCGCTCCTGGGCGGCGGCCGCTATGCGATCGGCGCGGGGGAGACCGAAGGCCGCCTCGCCGCGGCGTGACGCCGAACCGCACGCGCGACACCCGAGCCCATCACCGTACCGCTCCACCACCTCCGAGGATTCCCGCATGAAGCTCTACTTCTCGCCCGGCGCCTGCTCGCTCGCGCCCCACATCGCGCTCGAGGAAGCCGGCATCGCCGCCCAGACGATCAAGGTCGACCTGCGCACGCACAAGCTCGCCGACGGATCCGACTACTACGCGGTCAATCCGAAGGGCTACGTGCCCTACCTCGTGCTCGACGACGGCACGCCGCTCTCGGAGGCGCACGTGATCCTGCAATACCTCGCGGACCGGAAGCCGGGGACCATCGCTCCGGCGTACGGCACGATCGAGCGCTACAAGCTGAACGAGTGGCTGGGCTTCATCGCGACCGAGATCCACAAGACCTACGGTCCGATGTGGCACGCGGACGCGTTCGGAGCGCAGGCGATCGACACGTTCAAGAAGCGCCTGCACCAGCGCTACGAGATCGTCGAGGCCCGGCTCGCGACGTCCGCGTACCTGACCGGAGCGAACTTCTCGATCGCCGACATGTACCTGTACGCGGTCACGTCGTGGGCAGGCTACCTCAAGGTCGACCTGTCGGCGTTTCCGAAGCGCCAGGCCTGGATGAAGAAGGTCGCCGAGCGCCCGTCGGTCGTCGCCGCCGTTGCAGCGGAGCGGGCTTGACGCCGCTGGCTTGATCCCCGGAGACCGGCCGGCGCCGCGGGGCGCCGGCCGCCCGATCCATGTCCCGTCCCATCCCCTTGCCGACGCTCTTCCTCTCGCACGGCTCGCCGATGCGCGCGGTGGACCCCGGCAGCGCCGGCGCGGCGTGGAAGGCGATCGCGGACACGCTCCCGCGTCCGCGCGCGGTGCTGATGGTCTCCGCGCACTGGGAAACCGGCATGCCGATGGTCACCGCGAACGCGAAGCCCGAGACGATCCACGACTTCGGCGGCTTCCCCGACGCGCTCTACCGGCTTCGCTATCCCGCGCCGGGCGCGCCGCAGCTCGCCGCGCGCGTGGTCGAACTGCTGAAGGCCGCGGGCATCACCGCCGGGCAGGACGGCTGCCGCGGCCTCGACCACGGCGCGTGGGTGCCGATGATGCACATGTACCCGGCGCACGACGTGCCGGTCGCGCAACTCGCGGTGCAGCCGGGGCGCGACACGGCCCACCACCTCGCGCTCGGCCGGGCGCTCGCGCCGCTTGCGCACGAGGGCGTGCTCGTGATCGGGTCGGGGCACGTCACGCACAACCTGCGCGACTGGGTCGGACATCGCGGCGGCTCCGAACCCCTGCCCTACGCAGCCTCGTTCGCGCACTGGCTCCACGACACGCTCGCGCAGCGCGACGAGCGCGCGCTGCTCGCGTACCGGGAGCGCGGCCCCGGCGGCGCGCGCGCCCACCCCTCCGAAGAGCACTTCCTGCCGATCTACGTCGCCTGGGGTGCTGCCGGGCCCGACGCCCTCGCCGAGCGGGTCTACGAAGGCTACGACGGACCGGCGCTGTCGATGGACGCCTACGCGTTCGGATCGGCCGACGCCGTGCGCCTCGCGACAGTTCCTGCGACGCCGTAGCTCCGGCACGATGCCGTTTCCCGCCCCGGGGTCGGCGGCAGGACCCTCGGGAGCGGAGAATCGACCGCGCGGTAAACTTGTCGTTTGTCCCTGCCCGGTGCTGAACGCACCGACGAGAGCCATGGCCAGCCCGAACGAACGCATCGACGACATCCAGATGGACGCCTCCTCGCTCGCCCGCGAGGAGATCTACACCGACCGACGCTTCGGCACGATCCGCGTGCTGGTGCCGGTCGACGCGAACGGCCGCGACGATCCGTCGCGCCCGAAGGTCTACACCGGCGAGGCGCAGATCATGACGCAAGTCGGCGCGCTGCCGATCAGCTTCGAGATCGAGGCGGCCTCGCTCGCCGAAGCGGTCAAGGGCTACGGCGCCGCCGCCAAGGCCGCTCTGGACCGCACGATGAAGGAACTCGCCGACCTCCGTCGCCAGCAGCAGACCGGGCTCGTGATTCCGCAGGCCGGTGCCGGCCTGGGCGGGATGGGGGGACTGACCGGCGGGATGCCCGGCGGCGGCAAGATCCAGTTGCCCTGATCCGCGCGCGCCTGCGCGAGCGCGCGATGCGCTCGCGGTGTCGCGCGGCGCCTACGGCACCGCCGCGTCAGCGACCGGCAGGATGCCGAAGGAGGCCGACACGCCCGCGACCGGTTTCGTCGGCTCCGCGACTCCCGGCGCCGCACCTCGATTCGCGGCGAGCGCCGGTCGGCCCGCGCCCGCGCGAGCCGGAACGCCGAAGAGTTCCGCGATCGCCCGGCGGTACTCGGCCGATCCGACCCACGACGTGTTGTAGTGCCCGCCGCCCTCGACGAGCACGAGCCGCTTGGGATCGTTCGCCGCCGCGTACAGCGCCTCCGAGAAGCGGGACGGCACCAGAAGATCGCCGGTGCCGTGCACGATCAGCACCGGCGCGGGCACCTTGCCGATCTTCGCGACCGTGTCGAACTTCTGCGTGATCAGCCAGTCGATCGGCAGCCAGGACGGCGCGAGCGCGTTCGCCATCGCGGGGAGCGAGGTGAACCCGCCCTCGATCACGAGACCGCCGAGCCCGTCGCGCGCCGCCTCGCCGATCGCGAGCTGCGTCGCGACCGCCGTGCCGAGCGAATGCCCGTACACGAACCGCTTGGCGGGATCGCTCTCCCGCGCGACCATCCAGCGCCACGCGACCGCCGCGTCCTCGTAGACGCTTTCCTCCGACGGCAACTCGCCGTCGCTCTTGCCGAATCCCCGGTAGTCGATCGCGAGCACCGAGAAGCCGAAGCTGCGCAGGTTCTCGATGCGGCGCAGGTGCCCGGTGAGGTTCCAGCGTACCCCGTGCAGGTAGAGGAGCGTCGGCGCGGCAGGATTCTCGTTCGGCCAGTACCAGGTGAACAGGCGTTCGGCCCCCGGCGCGTCGGACACCGGCAGGTAGAACTCGCGGACGTCCTGCGGCAGACCCTGGAACCAGCCCGACGTCTCGCGGACCGGCCGGAACGTGAGTTCGCGCTCCTTGCTCGCGAGCGCCGCGCAGCCGGCACCGAAGAGCACCGCGAGGGCGAGCGTGGCAATGGCGGCGCGGCGGCCGGGGCGAAGGCGCACAGGCATGGCCGGGTTGAGAGGGTCGGGTCTCCGGCGAAGTTCCCCGGGCGCCGGTAGGATAGCGCGTGCTCCCCCGGGCGATGCCGTCCGGAGTGCCGGAACGATGCCGACAACGTGACCAACAGCGCCATCCTTCTCGCCTCGGGGATGCTGCTCGCGGCCTACCTGCTCGACATCCTCGGGCGGCGGTTCCGGCTTCCCTCCGTCGTGCTCCTCATCCTGACCGGACTGGCGATGCGCCAGGCGCTCGACCGCACCGGCATGCGGCTCGAGTACATGGATGAAATCGTCCCGATCCTCGGCACGATCGGGCTGATCCTCATCGTGCTCGAGGGGGCGCTCGATCTCGAGGTGTCCGCGGAACGCAGGCGGGTCATCGGACTCGCGGCGCTCTCGTCGCTCCTCGGCATCCTCCTGTGCACCGCGGCGTTCACGCTGCTGTTCGCGCAGGTGCTCGGCCTCGCGTTCCCGGTGGCGCTCGTCGCCGCCGTCCCGTTCGCGGTGATCTCGTCGGCGGTCGCGATCCCGAGCGCGGCTGGGCTCGCGGCGGCGCCGCGGGAGTTCGTGATCTACGAGAGTTCGTTCTCGGACATCCTCGGCGTGCTGGTGTTCTACGCCGCGCTCGCCTCGCGCGGCAGCCTGTCGACGTTCGCGGTCGATCTCTTCGGCGGCGGCGCGCTGTCGATCGCGGTCGCGCTCGTCGCGTCGGTCGCGCTCTACGTCCTCATCAACAAGGTCGACGGTCACGTCCGGTTCCTGCCGCTGCTCGCGGGACTCGTCTGCCTCTACGCGATCGGCAAGGAGTTGCACCTGTCGCCGCTGATCTTCGTGCTGGTCGCCGGGCTCGTCATCGGCAACCCGCATCTGCTCGACGCCGTGCCGCGGCTGAAACGCCTGCACAGCGTCGACTACGACGCGACGGTCCGCGAGTTCAAGGGACTGGTGGCGGAACTCACGTTCGCGGCCAAGGCGTTCTTCTTCCTGCTCCTGGGCTACTGGACCGACGTCGAACACCTGCTGCGCAATCCGCTCGCCTGGGCGATCGCCGCCGCGATCGTCGGGTTCATCTTCGTCTCGCGCCGCCTCCTGCTGCGCCTGCTGCGCATCGACGACGCCGCCTCGCTCACCTGGATCGCGCCGCGGGGCCTCATCACCGTGCTGCTGTTCCTCGCCGCCAGCGAGGGCGCCGCGCTGGCGGCGTTCCCGATCGGCGTGCTGATGCTGACGGTGCTCGCGACGAGTTCGCTCGCCGCGCTCGCCCACCGCGATCGCGGCGAGCGCAGGAACGCGCTCGCCAGTTCGGTCGACCGCCGCCACGCGGGTGTCCCGCCCCCGGAGGCGTCGTCCACCGGGGAACCGTAGGCGTCGTCCGACACCGCGATGCGCGCGCGTCCGGCCGCGGAAGGTCGCGGCCCGGGATACGGTTGAGTCGGAGCGGCGGTCGGCGCCTCGGCCGAAAGGTCGAAGGCGCCGCCGCCGGCGGCGGGGCACGATCGAGGCATCGTCCGCGGCTCCGGACGTGGGTGCGGCTCCTCCCCTGACGCACTTCCGTCCGGAGTCCCGCGGGCGCCCCCGATCAGGAGGACCCCGCCATGCCGCACCCGCTCGATCCCAAGGCGATCACCAGCCGGCGCGAGTACCTGTCCGCGCTCGACGAACTCGACGCCCTGATGCTCTGCGACCCGGACACGCCGGCCGGCCGGCGCTTCGACGAACTCGTCGCGCTGATCGACGCCTACGAACTCGCCAACGTGCCGGAGGAGGGATCCGCCGATGTGGGCGCCCACTGACCGCTGACCGGCCGCGCTGGCGCGAAGACCGTCGCACCGCAGCCCAAGCGGCCGGCCTTGTGGGTCGGCCTTGTGGGTCGGCCTTGTGGGTCGGCCTTGTGGGTCGGCCTTCAGGCCGACGCTTTTCGCCTTTCGCTTTTCGCTTCTCGCGGGCATCAGCGCGAACCCCGTCGGGCTTGAAGCCCGAACCACACAGCACAGCGATGTGCTTGTCGGGCTGAAGCCCGACCCACTGCGGAGGGGTTGTGGGTCGGCCTTGTGGGTCGGCCTTCAGGCCGACGCCTTTCCGTCGCACCGGCACGGACCTCCGTCGGGCTGAAGCCCGAGCCACACAACACAGCGATGTGCTTGTCGGGCTGAAGCCCGACCCACAGGCGGTCAGGCCGGAGGCACGACGCGCACCGACCGCCGCTCGCGATCCGACCGATATGCGGCGTCGATCACCGCGAGCGCGCGTGCCATGTCGGCCAACCCGGTCACGGGCGCGTGGCGCTGGCGCAGGTCGTGGGCGAAATGCCGGACGTAGTCGGCGTAGTACGCGTCGGTGTCGACGGATGCGGGTACGTGCGTTGCCTGCCCCCTCTCGTCGCGCACGAGGAGTCCCGCATCGTCCGTCACGACCCAGGTGCGGCGCCCGGCCATCGTCACGCGGAAATCGCGCCAGGGCGGAGTCTCCGGGAAGCGGTAGCCGACGACGAGGTTGGACACCGCGCCGTTGCCGTGCCCGAGCGTCAGCACCGCGAGATCCTCGACCGCCCGCCTGTGGCGCGCGGCGCTCGTCGATGCGAAGACCTCGACGACCGGACTGCCGGTGAGTTCGATGGCGAGGTCGACGAAATGCACGGCGAGATTGATCGCCGCGCCGCCGCCGCTCGCCTCCGGATCGAGCATCCACGCGTTGTCCGAGCGCAGGTAGCGCTCCGGCGGGCCCGCGACGAAGCGCACGGCGAACTCGAGCGGCGGATCATCGCGCGCGACCGCGAGCAGGCGCCTGCCGAGTTCCGCATGCCGCTGCACCAGCGGCACGGCCACCGGCACGCCGGCCTCGCGCGCCTCGGCCTCGAGCGCCGCGACCTCGTTCGCGGTGCGCCCGCAGGGCTTCTCGAGCGACATCGGCAGCTTCCGGGCGAGCACGGCCCGGGCGAGACCGGGCAGTTCTCGATGCGGACCCGACACGAACGCGCAGTCGTGCCTGCCGGCCTCGAGGAGCGCGTCGAGGCTCGCGTACACGGGCGCATCGTGCGCGGCGGCGAGCGAGCGAGCGCGCCCGGGATCCGGATCCCAGATACCCGAGAGCGCGATGCCGGCCGGAGCGAAACCGCGCGCCATCAGCGGCACGTGCCAGTGGGCGGCGCCGACGAGCGCCGCGCGGATCATGCGCCCGCCCTGAGGCTCTGCGAGAACGCCGCGCGCGTGCCGTGGAGCACGCCGCGATCGAGGAAGATGCCGGTGATGAGGTCGCTGACCTCGGCGAATCCCTTCGCGCGCCGGCCTTCGAGGCCGCGCGGACGCGGCTGGTCGATGCCGATGATCCGCTCGATGCGGCCCGGGCGCGGGGACATCACCACCACGCGATCGGCCAGGAGCACCGCCTCGTCGATCGAGTGCGTGATGAACATCACGGTCTTGCGGCTTGCGAGCCACAGTTCCTCGAGGTCGATGCGCATCTGCTCGCGCGTGAGCGCGTCGAGCGCGCCGAACGGCTCGTCCATCAGCAGGATCCCCGGGTCGTGCACCAGCGCACGCACGATCGCCGCGCGCTGCTTCATGCCACCCGAGAGTTCGCGCGGGAACGCCGTGGCGAACTCGCCGAGCCCCACCGCATCCAGCAAGGCGCGCGCGCGCCCTTCGTAGGCCGCGGGGTCGAGGCCGCGCATCTCGACCTGCAGCAGCACGTTGCCGAGCACGGTGCGCCAGTCGAGCAGCGTCGCCGCCTGGAACACGATGCCGAGGTCGGTGTGCGGGCCTTTCACCGGCACCCCCGAGACCGCGATGCGACCGGTCGTCGCGGGGAGGAGCCCCGCGCACAGGCGCATCAGCGTGCTCTTGCCGCACCCCGAGGGGCCGAGCACCGCGATGAACTCGCCCTCGCCGACCTCGAGATCGACCGAATCGAGCGCGCGCACCTCGGCGCTTCCGCGCCGGAACACCTTGGAGACGCCCTCCGCCGAGATCGCGGCCGGGGAGCGGCCGGGCGGCGCGGCGGTGCGCACGTGCGCCGGTGACTCGCTCACTTGCCGGTCGCGAAGCTGTAATCGTAGTGGTCGGCGACCTTCGCGTCGGTCTTGAGGCCCTGGTACTTCGTCAGGATCGCGAGCGTCTGGTCCCAGTAGGACGCGGGCGCGACGCCGAACGCCATCTGCGTGCCGTCCGGCGGCGGGATCAGCTTGAAGCTCGCCTCCATCTGCGCGCGCAGCGCCGCCTCGTTGATGCCGGGCTTGGCCTTCGCCGCCGCCTTGATCGCGGCCTCCGGATCCGCCATCGCGGCCTTCCAGCTCCGCTCGGTCGCGCGCACGAAGCGGCGCACGAGATCGGGTTTCTCCGCGATCACCTTGTCGTTGGTGAAGACGCTGACGGTGAGCGTGTTGAACTTGTTGTCGGCGAACCGGATCACGTTCACCTTGCGGCCCTGGGCCTCGATGGTGACGGCCTGGTCGTCGACGCCGCCCAGCAGGCACTCGGTCCTGCCCTGCAGCACCGACACCGGCTTCGCGGCCGGGTCCATGAACACGAGCGTGATCTGCTTCTCGTCGAGCCCGTTCGCGCCGACGAGCCCCGGCCACATCTGGTGCAGTGCGTCGCCCGCGGTCACCGCGACCTTCTTGCCGTACAGGTCCTTGAGGCTCTTCACGTTCGCGTCGGCGGCGCAGGTGACCGAGAGGTTCGACGTGCGGAAGAGCGACATGATCACCTTGACCGGCGCGCCCTTCGCGCGTCCGGCGATCACCGCGCCGGTGTCGGCGAGACCGAACGTGTCCTCGCCGTTCGCCACGAGCTGCACCGCGGCGCCGGAGCCGCGGCCCTCGTTGATGGCGAGGTCGATGCCCTCGTCGCGGTAATAGCCGCGCTCGAGCCCGAGGTAGTAGGCCGGGTGCTGGCCGATCAGCACCCAGTTGAGCCGCAGGCTCGCCTTGTCCAGCGCGGCCGCGGGGGTCGCGGCGAGTCCGACGATGGCTGCCAGGAGCAGCCGGCGGATGGGGGTCGTCACGGTCGTGTCCTCCTTGTGCGAGAAATGCTCCGTCGCTGCCGACGGTGGTGCGGGGTCAACGGGATCCGGACGCGTCGTCCTGCTTCTGCGACACGTGCCAGGGAATGGCGAGCCTCTCCGCCAGCTCCACCAGGTAGTAGATCGCGAGGCCGGCGAGCGAGAGCAGGATGATCGCCGCGAACACCTTCGCGGTCTCGATGAATCCGTTGTACTCGAGGATCAGGTAGCCGAGCCCGGCATCGGAGCCGACGAACTCCGCGACGACCGCGGCGGTGGCGGCCATCGCCGCCCCGACCTTGAGCCCGGTGAAGATGCTCGGCAGCGACTGCGGAAGCCGGATCTTGAAGAACATCCGCCACGCGCCCGCTCCGGTCGAGCGCGCGAAGTCCTCGACGTCCGCGTCGAGCGAGCGGAACCCCGCGATCGCGCTGATCACGATCGGGAAGAACGAGAGCAGGAACACGAGCATCACCTTGGGCATGAACCCGAATCCGAACCACACGATGAACAGCGGCGCCACCGCGATCTTCGGGATGATCTGGAACACCACGAGCAGCGGATAGAGCGTCGTCTGCACGAAACGCGAGAACGCGATGAGGAGCGCGAGCGGAACGCTGACGACGACGGCGATCGCGTAGCCGACGACGATGATCTGCGTGGTCGCCCAGGTGTTCGCGAGCATCCGGCCAGGCTGCGAGAGGAAGCCCTCCCACACCCCGGTGGGAGCGGGAAGGATGTAGCGCGGCGCGCGGAACACATGCACCGCGATCTCCCAGAGCGCGAAAAGCAGCAGGAAGGTCATGAGCACGTTGCGGTGGCGCGACCACAGCGCGGCGATCCGCGACGCGAAGGCGCCCCGCGCCGGAGATGCGGTTCTCCCGTTCACGCGCGCACCTTCGTCGATGCCGACGCCTTCGCGCCGGCGCGACCCGCCGCCGGCTCCGGAGCCGCCTTCGGTCCATACTGCCGCGGGCGTCCGCGCTGGCGCACGCGCAGCCGCCACATCGATTCGAGCGCCGAAACGGCCTCGGCGAGGGCCGCATGGATCTGCGGATAGCGCTCCGGCGTGATCCGCGACACCGGACCCGCCACGCTCAGCGTGCCCGCCACCGGTGCGTCCGGGCGCGGGTCGGTCCGGAACGTGGCGGCCAGCGCGACGATGCCGGGCTCGGCTTCCTCGACGGCGACGGCGTAGCCGCGCGCCCGCGTGGCGGCCAGCTGGCGCTTGAGACTCTCGACCGTCGTCAGCGCCCGCGGGCCGAGGCGCAGGTGCGCGAAGAAGCCGCGCGCACAGACCACGCGCAGCGCATCCTCCTCGGGCAGCGTGGCGAGCCACGCCTTGCCCGTGGCGGTGGCGTGCAGCGCGACCTCCTGGCCCATGTCGGCGTCGTAGCGGAGCCCCGCGGTCGCTCCCTGTGCGCGCGCGACCCACGCGATCGATTCGCCCTCGACCACCCCGAGGCGGCAGTATTCCTGCGTGCGGCGGGCGAGCGCGTCGAGGACCTCCTGCGCCACGTCGGTGACCACGCGCGCGTCGAGGTCGCGGAACGCGAGCATCGAGAAGCGCAGCGACAGCACGTAGTGGCCGGAGTCGGCGTCCTGCACGACGAGTCCGCGCTCCACGAGCGTCGCGAGCAGTCGGTGCACGCCGCTCTTCGGCGAGCCGACGCGCGAGGCGATGTCGCCGAGTTCGAGGCCGCCGACGGCGCCGGCGAGGCACTCCAGCACGTCGACGCAGCGGTGGACCGCGGCGACCGTCATGCGGCCGGGGCTATGCGATTCGGATACATCGTTCTATACTGGAACGGAATTCCAGTTTTGTCGATAGGCGGCGAAGGGAGACCGCCTCCGGAGGCTCCGATGGCGCTCGCGGGCGAAGGCGCGGTGGCGATCTGGCACGACCTCGCGCCGGAGGGACGCGCCGCGTTCCACGCCTGGCACGGCGAGGAGCACATGCCCGAACGGGTGGGCATCCCGGGGTTCCTGCGCGGCCGCCGCTACGTGGCGCTCTCGGCCGACCTCGAGTACTTCAACCTGTACGAAGCGCTCTCGCCGCAGGTCCTGACCGGCGCCGACTACCAGTCGCGTCTCAACGCGCCCACGCCGTGGACGCGCGAAACCGTGCGCCACTTCCGGAACGTCTCGCGTTCGATCTGCAGGGTCGCCGGGACCTTCGGTCGCGGCCACGGCGGCCTCGCCGCGACCTGGCGCTACGACGTCGACGAGCGGGACGCCCGCGCGCACCTCGACCGGATGTGCGGAGACATCCTGCCCGGCGCCGCGCGACGGGCGGACGTCGCCGGCGTGCACCTGATGGTCGCCGACGCGGATGCGAGCGCCGTGAAGACCGAGGAGCAGAAGGTCCGCGTCGAAGCGAACCAGGTGCCGCGCTGGATCCTGATGCTCGAGAGCTGGGGCGACGAGTCGACCTTTGCGGGGCTCTGCGATGCCGTGCTGCCGGACGACCTCCTCGCCAAGGCGGGCGCGCGGGCGATCCTCGGGCGCGGCCTCTACCGGCTGCAGAACTGGCGCTGCAAGACCGACTGGTCGGCGTGAAGGCCGGCCGCACAGCATCGTCCGTCGCGGAACGTCCCGCGTAGCTCCGCGGCGGGCGCCCTTCGCGCCTGCCTTCGCTGACGACGGGCCGCCCGCCCCTTCGACGTGTGGCCGGAAGCGGACGCTCCCGCAGCCCCGCGCGGCGACTCCGGGCTAAGATGGCCGCGAGCAACGGCCACCCCCCAATGAAGCCCCGCCCCACCGTCGACCCCGGAAGCGCGACGACCGTCGTTCCGGGCACCGCCGTACGCGACACCGCCACGCGACTCGCGCGTCCGAAGCCTTCGCCCGAGCGGCGACGGCGCTGGCGCGGTTGCCTCGTCGGCGGCGCGGTCGGGGACGCGCTCGGGGCGCCGGTCGAGTTCATGTCGCTCGCGGAGATCCACGAGCAGCTCGGCGCGGGCGGCGTCCACGGCTACGCCCAGGCGTTCGGACGCTTCGGCGCGATCACCGACGACACGCAGATGGCGATGTTCACGGCCGAGGGCCTGCTGCGTTCCTACGCGTGCAGCGCGACGACCGGCTCCGCCGACGTGCCCGCCATCGTCGGACACGCCTACCTGCGCTGGCTGCACACGCAGCAGGCGAGCGCGGGCGTCGCACCCGTGCTGGACGGCTGGCCCGTCGGAGAGAAGGCGCTGTTCGCCTCCCG
>DAOMBL010000018.1:0-2752 GCA_035427325.1 Casimicrobiaceae bacterium | reverse complement strand
GGGGCGACGGGGATGCGCTCGCTGTCGGAGCGCAAGGGCGTCGGCGAGCGACCGCGCAACACAAGCAAGGGTTGCGGCGGGGCGATGCGCGTCGCGCCGGTGGGACTGTGGTGCGCGCGCCTGCACGAGGGCATGTCGCCCGACCGCATCGCCAAGCACGCGTTCGAACTGGGTTCCGACACGGCCGCGCTCACGCACGGGCACCCGACCGGCCAGCTCGCGGCGGGCTACGTCGCCTCGCTCGTCGCGTTGCTCGCGCTGGGCCTGCCGCTGCCGCAATCGCTCGAACGCGCGAGCGCGCAACTCGTGCGCCGTCCCGGCCACGCGGAGACCATGGCCGCGATCGAGCACGCGCGGAAACTCGCGGCTGCCGGCGCACCCTCGGCCGAGTACCTCGCCCGGCTCGGCGAAGGCTGGGTCGCCGAGGAGGCGGTCGCGATCGCGGTCTACGCGACGCTCGCCGCACAGGACTTCGACGCCGGCGTGCGGCTCGCGGTCAATCACGACGGCGACAGCGACTCCACCGGCGCGATCGCGGGCAACCTGCTCGGCACCCTGCACGGCATCGAGGCGATTCCGACGCGCTTCACCAACGGCCTCGAACTCGTCGATGCGCTGGCCGTCCTCGCCGACGACCTCGCGACGTTCCCGGACTGGCCGATCGGCGAGTTCCAGCCGTCGACCGAAGCCGCCGCCTGGTGGCTGGAGCGATATCCGCCGCACTGATCGATCGGCGCGGTCGCGCCCGGCCGACCGGGGGATGCTCCGCGTCCTCCGCGGGCGCATGGTGCGTCGGGAGCAGGTGGGACGCGGACAACGCGCACGCCCCGCGGCGTGCCGGCCGGCAGGGGCCTCCGGACCTCCTCCGGGCAAGGACGGACGTCCCGGCAACAGTTGCGGGCTCCGCTGCGCGAACGGTCCCCGGCGGACCTCGAAACCACTACATCCTGTGATCGACCATCCACACGAGCGCATTCTGTAGCGCACACCTCGCGCCTCTCCAGATGCGCCAACGCAGCCTGTCCCGCACAAGCTGTAGCGCCGGACCGCCCGAATCCGGCATCATGGGCGGAACGCCGCCCGGACCAGGGGGGATGCGGGGCGGCGGGCCAACACGCGCAGGGCCGATCGGCGGGCCATGCCGTAGGCCACAGCTCGCGTTCCCCCAACGAGGAACGCGTGTCCAGAGCCTCGCTTCCCCGGCCGTCCGGCGTGCCGACGTCCGGCTTCGCCTGATCCTCCGTGGCCTTCCGCGACGATCGACACCGTGGGCGGGCGCCGGCACCTCCGGCGCTCGCCGCCTCGCTCGCGCGCTTCTACGCGCTGCGCTTCGCGGTCACCGCGATGACGATGCTCTCGCCGGTCCTCCTGCCCTGGATCGTGTGGAGCACGACGAAGCGCATCGACCTCGCCGGCCTCGTGATGCTGGCGGAGGCGGCCGTGAGGCTCGCGATGTCGCTCTACGGCGGACAGGTCGCGCACGCGATCGGCGGACGCGCCTCGTTCGCCGGAGCGCAGGCGCTGTGCGCCGCCGGCTTCGCGTTGTTCGCGGCCGCCGTCGTCCTCCCCCAGGAGAGCGTCGCGCTCACCGTCGCGCTCCTCGCCGCCGCGGTCGTGGCGATGCAGTCCGGCATCACGCTCGGCAACGTGGTGACCGAGGCGTGCACGGTCTCGCTGGTGCAGTCGGGCGTTTCCGACGTGCCCGCGCGGGTGCGCGTCGTCGACCTCGTGTCGACCGGATGCGCGCTGCCGCTCGGCGGATGGCTCGTGCTCGCGTTCGGCGCCCCGCTCGCGGTCATCGCGCTCGGTTTCGCGCTCGCGTCGGGGGCCGCGATCGCGACCGCGCGGCTCGGCGCGGTGTACGACCACGCGAACGCGCGCGCGCCGGCACGGCTGTCGCTCGTCGATCGCGAAGCCTGGCACTGGCTCGCGGGAGCCGGCCGGGCACGCTCGCTCACCGCGTTCCTGCTGGTGGCGAGCGTTCCGGTGACGATGATCTTCGGCGCGTTGCCGTTCCTGCTCGCGAGCCGGAGCGCGGCTGGGCTGCCTGCGTGGCTCGCGCCGACCGACGTCCTGCTCCTGCCCCACTACAAGGCCCTCGAATCGATCGCCGCGGCGCTTCTGCTCGCCGCGTGGTCGCGCTGGGCCGGCGCGGCGCGGCGCAACCCGGCGGCCGTGCGCACGGCATTCGCCGGCTATCTCGCCTCGATCGCGGCGCTCGCCCTGGTCGACTCGGCGCTCGCCACCGCGCTCGCCGCCATCGCGCTCGCCTCGAGCTTCTCGCCGCTGATGGTCTGGGTGCGCACCGAGCGCGCGGCGCTCGTGCCCGAGCACCGCAGGCAACGCATCACCGGGCTCCTCGTCGCGGTCGACGCGACCTCGTACGTGCTGGGCGCGTTCGCCGTGCGGTACGCAGGCTTCGAACCGCCCGCGTTCTTCGCGATCGCGGCCGCCGCGGGCGCGCTGTTCGTCGCGCTCCAGCGGCCGCCGCGATCGGCACCGATCGTCCGCGCCGACGCGCCGGCGCTGCCGCCGCTCGACGAGAAGCTCGCGAACCTGCGGACCTGGCTCGCCGCCAACCGCGACGCCGTCGAGGCGCGCCTCGAGGAGGCCGTGCCACGGCTCGGCCTCGTGAAGCGCGCGGTCGCGCCGCCCGACTGGTCGACGCCGCTCGCGATGGCGCCGGCCACGGACTGGAAGCCGATCGGCGTCGGCCTCACGCCGATCGTGCTTCCCCGCGCGCCCCGCCACG
>DAOMBL010000017.1:0-17473 GCA_035427325.1 Casimicrobiaceae bacterium | reverse complement strand
GCTCCGTCGTCCTTCGCGTAGCAGCCCGATGTCCAGATCGCGAAGTAATCCGCGCCGCTTCCGCTGCCCGGTCCCGCCGGCGTCCGGTACATCACGCTCGCCAGCGTGCCGGGCGAATTCGTTCCGGGGCCCGAAATGGCCGCAACCTCGCCTGGACGAGGCAACGACTTCGCCGTCGGGGCCGACGGCGCTCGGGTGGTTGCCGTCGGGGTCGACGGCACCGCGGACTGCGCCGCCACGCTTCGACGGGGAACTCCGAGGGCGGCGCCGATCGCGGCGCATCGACGGAGAAAGCTCCGACGCTTCACGATCGCCGCGCCTCCTCTCGGACCGCCGCGCGCGTGGCGCCGCACCCCCGAGCGCTTCGCTTCCGCCTGGCTGCCATCCGCTTGGACGGCCCGGGGCCGAGCGACGGCGCATGCAGGCAGGAACGGGAAACCACCTGGGGAAGTCGCGGAGGAGCCCGCTTCGCCGAGTGCTGCGCGGTCCGACGCAAGGGGGCGGCGACCGCATCGATCGTCGTCATTGCAGCGGAGCCCGAGCGCACAGCGAAGCAGCCTTCGTGTGGAGGATCGGTGCTGCGGCGGATCCGGCGATGCCCGGAGGTCCTCCGCAGGCGAGACGCAACGCCCGTTCGAGTGCGGCCAGCGCGGGGCTCGTCGCGTCGTCGTCGGTGGCGGCCGCCGCCAGCCAGCGTGCGACGGCGCGTTCGAGCTCGTTCGCGTGTCGGCTGGCGTCGTCCCGCCCCGCGCTTGCGTGGAGAAGCTCCGGGTCGATCACCTCGTTGTCGTGAACGCGGGCCGGGAACCGCGGATCCGTGCCGGAGACGCGCATGGGGACGCCTCGCGTCGCGATCAGGTTGCGGGTGATCTCGATGCGGCGCGGCTCCGCGTGGTGAGGCTGGACGACGATTCCGTCACCGTGGAGGTTCACGAGGAGATTGCGCCGAAGCGTGATGTTGCCTTCCCCCTGGAACAACGACTCCGAAGGATTGCCGAGGAACACGTTGCCTTCGATCAGGTAACGGTCCTCCGACCCCGGGCCGTCAGGCGGAAAGTGCCCGACCAGGACGTTGGGCCGCGCCATCGATCCGCTGCTCGATCGATCGCCCTTCACGAACACGTTGCCGCGGATCACGGTCGCGCCGTCGACCGACGGCATGCCCGCCAGGGCGGGGCGCGGTCCCTGGTGCTTGATCTGGAGGTCGTAGCCGACCGAGTCCAGCACGAGATTGTGCTCGATGACGCCATGCACGAAGGGTTGCGTTCCATCGGAACTGCCGAGGTACATGCCGGTTCCGGCGCCAACGATCACGCAGTGGCGAACGGTCCAGTTCCAGGAGGGGAACTGCGCGCTGATGCCGACGGTCTGCTGGTCGAAGCCGTGATCGACGATCAGCAGGTCCTCGAACGCGAGGTCATGCGCCCACTTCGATCGTCGCTCGACCCGCACGGCGTCGACCGGAAGGTTCCGGCCGTCCAGGACGAGATGGCGGATCGCGACGTGGGCGGCGTCCCGGATGCTGACGGTGTTGGCATGCGCACGGGCGACGAAAACGGCGGGCTCACCGGTTGCGGGCCCCTCGATCACGATCGGCGCTTCGGAGGTTCCCTGCAGTCCGTGGATCGCCAGGCCGCCGCGGTACCGGCCGGGCTGGAGCCGCAGGCGATCGCCCGCCTTCAGTTGCCTGACGCGTTCCAGATAGCTGTCCGGGGTGCCGATGTAATCCGCCGCACGGAGCGGGACGGGCCAAAGGGCAACAACCAGCACTGCGGCAAGCACCCACGGCGTCACGGCCGGGGAGGGTGCGGCGGCGGGAGCGCGCCGGACAACGGCGAACGGCGCTCCTTGCGGGAAATTCATGCTTTCGTAGGGCGCGGTTGCGAGGGGTGCCGGGAGCTGGCTCCTTCCGTCCGGGCAGGCGGAAACCGGCTCCGTGCCGGTTCATTCTCGCTCAATCCGGTCGCCGCAGGATCGCGGGAACAGGCCGGCGGCGCTCGGAAGCCGGGCGACAACCCGGGCACCTCGGAGGTGCGGCCGGCACACGGCGGAGTTCGGGATTCCGGCCCCTGCGGTTCACCCGGCCCCGGGGCGCACGATCGGTTCCGTTCGTCGGCTGCCACGTTCCATTCGGGGCCCCAACGTTGAATCGGCGCTCCGGCAGGCATAGGATACCGAGTACCGCCGCGCCCACCGCGCAGCGGGGTGCGCCTTGGACGATCAATCGCTACGACGCAGGCTGATCAAGGGTACGGTCGCCGCGCCCTTGGTGCTGACCGTCAGCCGGGCCAGCGCGGGCTCGGTGTCGCGCACGACCTTCTCCGGATGCCTCGTCAACACCGATGGCAAGCCGCACACGAGGCACGTCGTCGCGGAGCCGGACGAGGTGTTTCGCATTTCGCGCGACGTCTACGAGGTCCACCGGGGCGACAACAAGGGACGCCGCTTCGGTCCGAACAAGGGGGAAGGCAGGTACGTGCTCGGCTGGGACGACCAAACGCTGTACCGGATCGACGGGGATCGGCTCGTGTCGCAGTACGAGAAGTCCGGCGGCGCGATGATGCGGACGCACGACATGCATCTGCAGCCCACGGGCAAGAAGGTCGAGTTGCTCGCCTACGTCGATGAGCACGGCAACGTGCTCGGGCTCGCGCCCGAGCCCAACGGCGGCTCGTGGTGCTACAAGAGCTGCTATGCCTCGGTCGTCGGCATGCCGAAGGACGACAAGCCGAGGTGGTTCCGCAGGTGGGGCTGACGTCCCGCTGATCGCCGGGCGCAACGGCGATGGATGGCCCGCGGCGCGTACGCCTGCGCGGAACGGGCGGACTGAAACTGTTCACGTTCGACGACGAGGTCGCCGCGTTCAACCCGGTGACCTGGGACACGCATCTGCTCGACGCATCGGCAGTCGTCGTACTCGAACTCCTCGCGCAGGGCCCCGCCGCTCCCGCGGAAATCGAACACGGTCTGTCCCAAATCCGCGGCGCCGACGCGGATACGGCGCAGCTTGCGCAGGCGCTGATCGAGCAGCTTTCCTCAGCGGGACTGATCGAAGCGGAGCCCGTTGACCCGACTCGCTGACCTCTCCCTCGATGCGCTGGCATCGCTGCTGCAAGGCGAAGGGCTCTCGCTCGATTTCGGCGCGGCCCGTGCCCGGATCCGTTCCGATGTGGTCGCGCTCGTGCCTGCCCTGCGGCGCGTCTACGGCGAGCACACGCACGACCCCGATTGCCGCTTCCACGACGTCGCCGTCGTCCTCCGACGGGCACGCGGGCTGCGGCGCCGTGTCGGACCGCAGATCGAGATGGAATGCGATGCGGCCGTCCTGTTCGAGCCGTTTCCGTCCGACACGCACCTGCCGCTCCTCGAGTGGGGAATCAACTACCTGTTCGCGCAGCGCCTCAACCAGCGGCTGCTGCTGCACGCGGGCGTGGTCGAGATCGACGGCCGCGCGGTCGTCATGCCCGCGCTGCCCGGCACCGGCAAGAGCACGCTGACGGCGGCGCTGGCGACGTCCGGCGCGCGCCTGCTGTCCGACGAGTTCGGCGTCGTGGATCTCGACCGCACCCGACTCCTGCCGCTCGTGCGTCCGGCGTCGCTCAAGAACGCCTCGATCGACGTGATCGAGGCGTTCGCGCCGGCGGCGGTCATCGGTCCCCGCTTCCCGCGAACGCGCAAGGGCACGGTGGCGCATCTCGCTCCCGACGCGCGAAGCTGCCGCGAGCGGCACGTGCCGGCGTCTCCGGGGCTTGTCCTGTTCCCGCGCTACGAGACGGGCTCGGATGTCCGCGTGGAGCCGATGTCGAAGGCGCGCGCGTTCGCGAAACTGGCCGTGAACTCGTTCAACTACGAGATCCTCGGTCCCGACGGTTTCGACGCGGTGGGGAGACTGCTGCAGGCGAGCGACGTGTATCGGCTGACCTATGGCGAGCTGTCCGGGGCGATCGACGCGATTCGCGGGCTCGTGTCGCGCTGCGGAGGGCGTCGATGACGCCAGCCGCGCCGTCGTGCGACGCGCTCCCGCCGCACGCGCGACACCTCGTGTCCGCGCTCGCGGACCCGGCCGCCGTGCTCGCGTTCGACCTCCCGACCTGGGATCTCGTCGTGCGCGCGGCGCGAACGGCGCAGCTCCTGGGGACGCTCGCCGCGCGACTGGAGCAGGGCGGCCTGCTTCCGGCCCTCCCGGAGCCCGTGCGCTCCCACCTGCGCGGCGCGTCGATCGAATCGCGCTTCCTGCGCCAGATGGCGCTCGTGGAGATCGAACTCGTCGAGCGCGCGATGCGCGCCCGCGACATACCCTTCGTGCTGCTCAAGGGCGCGAGCTACATCGAGGCCGACCTGCCGGTCGCCGCGGGCCGCATGCTGCGCGACGTCGACTTCCTGGTGCCGCGCGCGCGACTGGACGAAGCGGAGGCCGCGCTGCTCGAAGCCGGCTGGCGCGCCGACGAGACGCTGGACGAATACGACCAGCGCTACTACCGCGCATGGTCCCACCAGATTCCACCGCTGCGCCGCGGTGGCGCGCCGCTCGAGATCGACGTCCATCACGCGATCCTACCGGTCACCGGGCGGATCCGCGGCGATGCGGACGCGCTGCTGCGCGATGCGCACACGACCGGACGAGGAAGGAGGATTCCCGACCCGGCCGACCACATCGTGCATGCCGCGGTCCACCTGTTCCAGGACTCGGACTGCACGTCGCGGTTGCGCGATGTCGTCGACGTCGACGCGATGTGCCGTCACTACGCCGTGAACGATCCGGACTTCTGGGGGAAGCTCGTTCGGCGGGCCGGGCTCCACGGCGCATTGCGGCCGGTCGCCTACGCGATCGAATTCGCGCGCGGTTGGTTCGACACTCCCGTGGGCGACGCGTTCGACGCCGCGTGGAACCGCGAGCGAAGGCGGGGTGGGACCGGCTGGGTCATCGATCGCGCGCAGCGCTCGCTGCCCCCTCCCGACCCCGACCGCGGTCCCGATCCCGCTTCGCGGCGCGCGGCGCGCTGGATGCTCGCGCGCTCGATGTGGCTGCGGATGCCCCCGTGGCTGCTCGCGTACCACGCCGCGATGAAGGGTTGGCGGGGTGTCGCGGGCCGTCCGACGCGGGTCGGACGTGCCGACGCCTGACGCGCGTCGCCCAGGGAAAACGCCTGCCGCGGCAGGCGTTCTTCGCTCGGGCCGGCTTCCCGATCGATCAGCGGCGGCGCTGGCGCAGGCGAAGCATCCCCAAGGTCAGGAAGACCGCGCCCAGCAGGCTCAGCGTACCCGGCTCGGGCAGCGAAGGCGGAGGCGGCGGTGCCGAGTAGTTCCCGAGCACGAAGCCGCTGTCGGACACGCCGGTGGAGCCCGCGGGAACCGTCAGTGATTGCAGATGCGCGCCGAGCCGTCCGCAAATCGTATCCGCGTTGTTCGATACAACCTGTCGACCCAAGGGATTTGGCAGGACTCCCATTCGACGCGTGAATCTCGCTGCTCCCGCGTACCAGGGGAATCGCTCGGGTTCGATGCGTCCGTCGGGGGTGGGGCTGTCACCTACATGCAGGACCGCACGGAGTGGCAGGGATCTAGGGACGGCGTCGGCCTCCGCGCTGGCCCTCCGTTCGTCCCGGCGTTCGCGGATGCACGGCAACCGGGACTCGCAGGACAAACTGGCAAATGCACCGACAACGACCGGACGGGACAGGTGCGCGATGACCTCGCCTCGACTCCGCTGCGGAGTACCGTTGCCCCCCCGGAAACCCGCGGACATTTCGACGGCCGCGTTCGACCTTCGACCGGACGCGCGCCTGCCGATTCTCGCGTCAGGCACGATTCGCCGATGCGCCTGCGGTGTGTCGCAGGGCCGCAGCAACGGAACACGTGCCGGGTGCCGCCGGACGTGGAGCGCTTGCCCGCATGCGCGGGCAATGGCCTACTGAGGCCGTGCGAGGCATGGTGCGGCGCATCGCTGCCGCCATGCCGATGCGCCCCTCCTGTGGAGCCGTCATGCCGTCGTTCCGTTTCTCCATGCGTCTTGCCCTGGCAGCGCTCGCGCTGACGACCGCGATCCCGACGACGCGCGTCGCCAGCGCGCAGGACGCATCGGCGACGATCGCCCGGGTCAAGCTTTCGGTAGTCGCCGTGGGGACGTTCGAGCGCACCCGATCGCCGTCGTTCCAGTTCCGGGGGACGGGTTTCGTGGTCGACGACGGCACGCTGGTCGTGACCAACGCCCACGTGATGCCGCCTGCGCTCGACGGCGACCGGTTGGAGCAAGTGGCGATCCTCGTCCCGCAGCACACGGGGACGAAAGCGACGTTCCGCGAAGCGAGGATGATCGCGATGGACACGAGCACCGACCTCGCGTTGCTCCGGATCGGCGGCGCGCCGCTGCCCGCGCTGCGCATCGGCGACTCGGACGGTGTCAAGGAAGGCCAGAGCATCCTGATGACCGGGTTCCCGATCGGCTCGGTGCTCGGTCCCCATCCCGCCACGCACCGCGGCATGATCGCGGCCATCACGCCGATCGTGATCCCGCAGCCGCACTCGGGCCGACTCGACCCCAAGGTCGTGCGCCGGCTCGCGAGCGGCCCCTTCGACGTCCTCCAGCTCGATGCGACGGCTTATCCGGGCAACAGCGGCAGCCCGGTCTACGACCCCGCGACGGGAACGGTGCTCGGCATCGTCAACATGGTGTTCGTCAAGGGGACGAAGGAGACTGCGCTGACGCAGCCGAGCGGCATCACGTATGCGGTACCATCGAAACGCCTGCTCGAGTTGATCGGGCAGGTTCGGTAGCAGGGTGTCGCGCGTTCCGGCCGCGGCAACGCCCGATCGCGGAATCCGGGATCGGCGGTCGAGATGCACGCCGATCGCGCGATCCCGCCGCATTGACGGGCGCGCCCGCAGCCGCGACACTTGCGCGCGCGTTTCGACCGACCAGACGAGAGCTGTGCGCGGCTTGCCACCGAACGCCGGCACGCCGTTCATGGACCGGGCACCTCGAACCGACCCGGTCGATCCCCGTATGGCGTGGGTGATTTCGATCGATGCCGCGACAATCGATGGCACGCAGGCGAGCACGAAGATGAATCGAACGAGCACGGATGTCGTATGGCACCAGGCGACGGTCACGCGCCAGCGGCGCGAGGCGTTGAATGGCCACCGCAGCGCAGTGCTGTGGTTCACCGGGCTCTCCGGGGCGGGGAAGTCGACGATCGCGCACGCCACCGAGGAGTGCCTCCATCAGTTGGGGTGCCGAACGTTCGTGTTCGACGGCGACAATGTGCGGCACGGACTGTGCGGGGACCTCGGGTTCTCCGCGGACGACCGGCAGGAGAACATCCGCCGCGTCGGCGAGATGTCGAAGCTGTTCATCGAGACGGGTATCGTCGCGCTCACCGCGTTCATTTCGCCGTTTCGCGCCGATCGTCGCCGGGTTCGCGATCTGATGGCGCCGGGCGATTTCCTGGAAATCTACTGCCGCTGCACGCTCGAGGAATGCGAGCGACGCGACGTGAAGGGACTCTACCGACGCGCGCGCGCCGGCGAGATCAAGGACTTCACCGGGATCTCCTCGCCTTACGAGGAGCCGGAGCACCCCGAACTCGTGCTCGACACGACGAAACTCACCGTCGACCAGGCCGTGGCCGAGGTGCTCGCGATGATGCGCGAGCGCGGATTGTTGCCGGCTGAGGGGCGCACGGGCGCAGCGGCGCCATCCGCCGGCGCAGCTTCGCCACCGCTGCGAGGTGCAGGGTAGCGGTGACGTTGCGGAGCAGGCGCGGCACGATGCCAGGCGGTCCTGCGCTGGTTTCAACCGCAGCCGGGTGCTTCCAGCCGACACGCCGGGGGTGCCTCGCAGCGCAGCGCGAGCGTCGCCGACAGGCCTCCGCTGCCGCCTGCCTGGGCGCCGATTGCGCGTCGGCCCGATCGATGGATCCCCGGGGGCGCAGCAGATGCCCGGGGGGCCGTCAGGCTGATCGAAACGCGGCGGCTTTGGGATTGCCGTGATGCCCTCGACGGGCCACCGCGCGCCGCGAAGGCGTTGCGCGGGCCTAGGCAGGTTCAGGTGACCGCGCCGGCGCGCTCGCGCCCGCGGGGCACGGGTGCCGCCCGTGGCGCGATGGCGATAGTCGCGCTCGCGGAACGTTCCGGGATCGACGACGGCGTCTTGCCGGAACGCCGGACTTCGTGCACCGCCGGCAGCCGGAATCACGGGCCGACGGGCAGCACAGCGATGTCGTTCAACGCGCGCGGTCGCGCATCGGGGGCGTCGGGCCCCGATTGTGGGCAGGGTGTCCAACCGATGCAGCCGGGATCCGCGTGGTCGGGCGTCCGGGAAGCTGCCACGCAAAGCGGGCGCCCGACCCATCGGGCAGCGGTCGCGAACGTGCGGCGTGGGAAGGCATGCCCTTGGACGCCGGCGTCGAATGATGCACAAGCAATCGGGTTCGATCGGGGTCGGCGAATCGGCTCGGTCGCATCTGCGCCGCGGCCGGATTCAAGCGGACTTGTCGTCTACCGCGAATCGTTCGACATGTCGCCCTTCTTTACAGGTCTTGTACGATACGGGCGAGACGTGACAAGCAATCACCACAACTATATGATTTTGCAGTACTAATTTTGCGCGCCTGAGCGGGCACGCGACTTGCCTCTTGTCGCCGGAGCTTACAAATTCGATCACGACACAGGGGCGATCACATGAAACTCACGAAACTCGCGCGAAACACGGCCGCAGCGCTGGGCACGGTCGCGGCGCTTGGCATGACGGCCACCGCGAGCGCGGGCATGCTGGTCCCGACGGGCTACCTCTATCCGCCGGCGGAGCAGTTCAGCCTGTCGACCGGCCAGACCCTGGGGGCAGGTGCCTTCACGGGTACGTACGACGAGGATCTGCTCGACGGACTCCTGGGCGAGCCCGTCGTGTTCTTTTGCGTCGAACTCGGCCAGAACTTCAGCTTCGGCAACAGCTACGAGTACACGGAGACGCAGCCGGACAACGAGACGTTCACGCTCCTGGGGCGCTTGTTCACCTCGGCGTTCGGGCTCATCAACAGCCCGCAGTCCTCGGCGGCGTTCCAGCTGGCCGTGTGGGAGATCGTCACCGATACGGACCTCGACCTCACCGACACCGCCGGATTCCACGTCACCAACAGCCACGGGCATGCGGCGACGGTGGCGATGGCCCAGGGCTGGCTCGACAATCTGGCGAACTCGCCCGACAACTACAACGTTTTCCTGCTCGGCAACCCCCGCCACCAGGACTTCGTCCACGGCACGCCGGTGCCGCGGCGAGATCCCCCGCCGGAGCTGCCGGAGCCGGCGTCGCTGGGACTCATTGCCGCCGGTCTGCTGGCGATGGCTGCGGCATTTCGCCGACGCGTCGCGCGCCGCCGGCATTGAGAAGGGCCACCCGGCGGATGAAGCGCATGTCCGGGACAGGATTGCCGTTCTGATGGGACGCGGGCCGCGCTGGCGCGCGGCACCTCCCTCCGGGTGACGGGACCGCTCCGCGTGCGTCCCGCGCCGGGCGGCTGCGGCCATGGGAGAAGGGCGGAAGCGCACTGGCGCGACGCGGACCGTCGCCGGTGCCATGCGTCCGACCATTGCGCCTGGGCAGCGCTCCTCCGGCCGGCACGACACGCGCGCCGGCAGCGAGGCAGCGAAGAGATCGGCAGGCGCGACGCGAAGCTCGTCCACGTCGTCACGACGCAAGCGGCGTTCGGCCTTGACGTTGCCGCCTTGTGGATCGATCGACCGGCAACGGAGATGCGCGGGCGAGGCGTCCGGCGCCCGACCGCGCGAATCCGGCAATCCAATCGATCTCCATCGCATGTGTCTTGCGCGCGGGCTTGCGGACGAAGGGCTCGCCATCCCCGATCGACCCGTCGAAGCCACAGGTGCCATGGGACTTCCCGCCGAGGCGCTGGACGACTTGCCGGCCCCGTGCGATCGTCGCCGTGATCGGGCCCGAGGCGCGTCGACGCCGGGTTGCCGGACAACGGAACGGCTCGATTCCCTTTCGAGGGCCGCGTGTGCGTCGGGGATCTCGATGGGCTGCCGGCGCTACCGAGTCGCTCGGCGCACGGCATTCGCCAGCATCTCGTAGAGCGCGTAATAGCTGCCCTCGATGCCCATGACGCTGGGCAGGAAGTCGAGCGGCGAGTCGACGCGCAGGGTGACGATGCCCGTCGGCGCGGCGATCGTCTCGATCCCCTGCGAGGCGAACTCCGAGGTCGCGCGCGGCATGTCGAAGCTGTGCGCGACGAGCACGACCCGCCGGACGCCCGCCGCGCGCAGGATCGCGGCTGATTCGACCGCGTTCTCGTGCGTCGTCCGCGAGCGATCCTCGGCCCAGCGCACGTCGACCCCGTACTCGTTCGCCAGCGCTTCGCGCATCAACTTCGCCTCGGTCTCGTCGCCTGAGACCGATCCACCGGACACCAGCACGGGCAGGCCTGTCTGCCGGGCGACGCGAGCGCCGTAACGCACGCGCTCGAGCGTCAGGCGGCCCAACGTGTCGCCTCCGTACTCGGGCGCGCCCCTGCGCGTTCCGCCCCCCAGGATGACGACGGCCTGCGCGCCTTTCGCCACTTCGAGGTCCAGCGGCGGCGACGCGTCGAGCGACCGCACCAGCAGAGCGGCGACGATCGGCATCGACAGGACGAACAGGGTCGCGACCCCGGCCGCCGCGATGCTGCGCCCGACGCGGGGGTGCCGACGCGCCAGCAGGAGGCCCGCGATGGCGAGCAAGAGCGGGCCGCCGGGTGGCAGCACCACGGCCTTGAGCAACGCCTTGACCGCGATCGGATCGATCACCGCGAACCCCTTCGCGCGCGGGCGGGCGGCGCGAACGCGATCGCAGCGAGCAGGTGGCGGATGATCGCGTTCAGGCGCCGGCCCGTGTCCGACGAAGGAAGCGTGCCACGTCTACGGGGTGCGCGGCGAAAGGCCTGCGAGTGCCGGCGACGGTTTCGCAGCGCGCGTGTCGTAGGGATGCCGGTCGCTGCCGTAGAGTTCCAGGATCCGCCTCACGTAGTCGCGCGTCTCGGCGTACGGCGGGATGCCGCGATACCTGTCGACGGCTCTCTCTCCGGCGTTGTAGGCGGCGGCGGCGAGGGCCACGTGGCCCCGGTAGTACGACAGCAGCCAGCGGAGGTACGCGAGGCCCCCGCGCAGGTTGTCGACGATGTCGTGCGGATCCTTGACGTTGAAGCGCGACGCCGTGTCCGGGATCAGCTGCATCAGTCCGCGCGCGTCCTTCTCCGAGACGGCGGCCGGTTGGAAGTCGGACTCGACCGCGATGACGGCGAGCGCGAGGCGCGCGTCGATGGCGTACCGGGGTGCCAGCCGGTGGACCGCGTCGGCGATCTTCCGCTTGGCGGGCGGGAGATCGGCAAACGGATCCGTTTCGGCGATCGGCGCACTATCGGGGGGAGGCGGGACGGGCTCGGCGACGCGAGGCGCGGGCGGCCGCATGCACTCGGGGAGTTCGCCCCGATCGCCGACGACCGCGCGCATGTTCGCTGCCTGGCGGTGCCCGGCGGCGGCGGCCAAGGCGAACAACGCGGCGGCAGCGCCGTCGTCGCGCGGGAGTCCGCGCCCGTTCGCGTACATCCACGCGAGCCCGAACTGAGCCTCCGCGTCTCCGTCGCGGGCGGCCAGGCAGTAGAGCTCCGCCGCACGGGCCTGGTCGCGCGGCACGCCTTCGCCATGCTCGAAGGCGAGCGCCTGCTCGACGAGGCTCGTGCCGGCGGCATTCGCCGCGCCGGCCGGCGCAAGGTCCTGCGCCGCGCCCGGCACAGCCGCGGCCGCGAGCACCGCCGCCGCCAGCCATCCGGCGTTGGCTGCGGGGCCCATGCGAAGTCGGGCGCTAGGCCGCACCGCGCATTCCCCACTTCGCCGCCGCGCTCCCGCCGCGCTGCGCCTCGCTGCGCGCCTCATACCACGGCATCGCGTCGCGCAACCCGGTGCGGACGTCGACGAAGGGCTCGTAGCCCAGCAACGTCCGCGCCTTCCCGACGTCCGCCTGCGAATGCCGCACGTCTCCCGGGCGAAAATCGCCGTACCGCGGCTCCGGGACCGCGAGGCCCGGATGTCGCGCCTGCAGCAGCTCGCGAAGGATGTCGAAGAGGTCCCGCAACGAGGTCCGTCCCCCGAGCGCTACGTTGTACACCTGGTCAGCCGTTGCGGGCAACGGCGCCACCGCCGCCAGGAGGTTCGCCTGGACGACGTTGGCCACCGGGCAGAAATCGCGCGTCGTGTCGCCGTCGCCGTTGATGACGACGGGCGCCCCCGCGAGCATCGCGTCGACCCACTTCGGGATCACCGCCGCATAGGCGCCCTCCGGGTCCTGCCGTGCGCCGAACACGTTGAAGTAGCGCAGACCGATCGTCTCGACGCCGTAGCAGCGCGCGAACACGTCGGCGTAGAGTTCGTCGACGAGCTTGGTCACCGCGTACGGCGACAGCGGCCTTCCGATGACGGACTCCACCTTCGGCAGGGCCGGGTGATCGCCGTAGGTCGAACTCGACGCCGCGTAGACGAAGCGCGAGGCGCCGGCATCGCGCGAGGCCACCAGCACGTTGAGGAAGCCCGTCGCGTTCGCGGCGTGCGCGAGCAGCGGATCCTCGATCGAGCGCGGAACCGATCCCAGCGCCGCCTCGTGCAGCACTACGTCGACGCCTGCGCACGCGCGGCGGCAGGCATCGAGGTCGCGGATGTCGGCGTCGCGGAACTCGTGGCGCGCCCACTGTTCGCGGGTCAACGCGTCCCGCACTTCGTCGAGGTTCCGGCGGTGGCCGGTGGCGAAGTTGTCGATGCTCACCACCTGCTGGTCGAGGCCGAGCAGCGTCTCCAGCAGGTGGGAGCCGATGAAGCCGGCGCTGCCGGTGACGAGCCAGCGACGGGGCCGCGCGCGCAGCCGCTCGCGGACGGCGGCGTACGTTCCGGGCGGTTTCGCCGCGTCCGCCATCAGAGCCTCCAGACCGAGATGCCGCGTGCGCGCAGCGCCGTCGCGTCGGCCTTGCCCTTGACGTCGATGAACAGGCCGTTCGGCCGGAGCTTCGCGACGAAGTCGTCGACCGGGCGCTTCAGGTATTCGCGGTGCGACACGGCCGCGACGATCGCGTCGGCGCGCGGGAGTTCGTCCCAGGGCACGAGCGCGACGCCGTACTCGTGCATCGCGTGCGCGGGGTCCGCGACCGGATCGTGGACGTGCACGTCCACCCCGAACGACGCAAGCTCCCGCACGACGTCGATGACGCGGGAATTGCGCAGGTCCGAGCAGTCCTCCTTGAACGTGAGGCCGAGCACGGTGACATGCGCGCCCTTGACCGGGGACCCGGCCTGGATCATCTGCTTGACCGTCTGCTCGGCGACGTACTTGCCCATCCCGTCGTTGATGCGCCGTCCCGCCAGGATCACCTGCGGGTGGTAGCCCAGCATGTCCGCCTTGTGCGTCAGGTAGTACGGGTCGACGCCGATGCAGTGCCCGCCGACGAGGCCGGGCCTGAACGGCAGGAAGTTCCACTTGGTGCCGGCCGCCTCGAGCACCTCCATCGTGTCGATGCCGATCTTGTGGAAGATCAGCGAGAGTTCGTTCATCAGCGCGATGTTGAGGTCGCGCTGCGTGTTCTCGATCACCTTGGCGGCTTCGGCGACCTTGATGCTGCTGGCGCGGTGGATTCCCGCCGTGACGACGCTGCCGTAGATGCTCGCCACGCGGTCCAGCGTCCCGGGCGTGTCTCCGGAGACGACCTTGGTGATCCGGGTGAGCGAATGCTCCTTGTCGCCGGGGTTGATCCGCTCGGGCGAATAGCCGACGAAGAAGTCCTTCTTCCAGGTCATTCCCGAGTGCTTCTCGATGACCGGCACGCAGACCTCCTCGGTGGCCCCGGGGTACACGGTCGACTCGAACACGACCGTCGTGCCGCGCTTCATGTGGCGCCCGACCGTCTCGCTCGCGCCGACGAGCGGCCGGAAGTCGGGCTGGTGCGCATCGTCGATCGGCGTGGGCACGGCCACGACGATGACGTCGGCCCGGGCGAGTTCGCGGGGATCGGTCGTCACCGTGAGCATCGACGCGGCGCGGAGGTCGGTGGAATCGACCTCCCCGGAAGGGTCGACGTGGCGCCGGTAGGCATCCACCTTTTCGGAGGAGAGGTCGAATCCGATCGTCGGATACCGCTTGCCGAACTCGACGGCGAGCGGGAGCCCGACGTAGCCCAGTCCGATTACGGCGAGGGTGGTCGCTTGGGTCATGGATCGAGTGTGCGCCGATGCGGCGTGTGGTTGGATGAAGGATCGCGGTGCCGGCGTCGGGCGTCCTACTTGAGCCCGAACCGGTGCAACAGGTCGTAGAGCGTGGGCCGGCTCACGCCCAGCAGGTCGGCCGCCTTGCTCAGGTTGCCGTTGACGCGGCCGAGCACCCGCAGGACCGCGTCGCGCTCGGCCTGCTCCCGCACCTGGCGCAGGTTGAGCGCAGCCTCGTCGGGCTCGCCCGACTTGATGCCGACGTCCGCGGCCGTGATCGCGAGACCCTCGGCCATGATCACCGCGCGCCGGATCACGTTCTCCAGTTCGCGCACGTTGCCCGGCCACGGATGCGCCTCGATCGCGGCGACCGCGTCGGGGAGGAGCGTCATCGCGCCGCGGCGCTGTTCGGCCGCGAACTTGCGCACGAAGTGATGGGCGAGCAGCGCGCTGTCGCCCTTGCGATCGCGCAGCGGCGGGATCTCGACGACGATCTCGGCCAGCCGGTAGTAGAGGTCCTCGCGGAACCGCCCCGAGGCGATCTGGTCCTTGAGGTTCTGGTGCGTCGCGCAGACGACGCGGACGTCGACCGGGATCTCCTGACGCCCGCCGACCCGCTCGATCACGCGCTCCTGCAGGAAGCGCAGGAGCTTGACCTGCAGCACCACCGGCAGGTCGCCGATCTCGTCGAGGAACAGCGTCCCGCCGTGCGCGGTCTCGATCTTCCCGATCGTCTGCTTGGCCGCGCCCGTGTACGCGCCCTTCTCGTAGCCGAAGAGTTCGCTCTCGAGCAGGTTCTCGGGGATCGCGGCGCAGTTGATCGCGACGAACTTGCGCGCCTGCCGGGGCGAAAGGTCGTGCAGCGCGCGCGCCAGCAGCTCCTTGCCGGTTCCCGACTCGCCGAGGATCAGCACGGTCGCCGACGTCGGCGCGACCTTCTCGATCGTCCTGCAGATGCGCTGCATCTCGGGGTCGCGGGTGAGGATGCCGGACATCGCCGGCACCTGGTGCATCGCCTGCAACCGCCGGTTCTCCTCCTGCAGCTCGTGCACCCGGAACGCGCGCTCGATCGTCAGCGACAGGATCTCGGGCTCGAACGGCTTCGGACAGAAGTCGTAGGCGCCGAGCGCGATCGCCTTCAGCGCATTGGCGCGGTCGTCCTGGCCGGTGAGCACGATCACCTTGGTGTCCGGCGCGAGCGCGTGGATCTCGTCGAGGAGCGCCAGGCCCTCGGTGGGCGCGTCCGGATGCGGCGGCAGGCCCAGGTCGAGCGTCACGACCGCGGGCTCGTAGCGGCGAAGCTGCGCGATCGCCGTGTCGCGGTCGCTGGCGACGACGGTCTCGTGCTTGTCGAACGCCCACTGCATCTGCTTCTGCAGCGCCGGGTCGTCCTCGACGATCATCAGCGGGCGTCGATGGTCGTTCACCGGGCGAAGTCTCCCGAGCCGGAGGCGGGCATCGCGGACATGTCGTCCGCGGGAAGGAACACGCGGACGCGGGTCCCCGCGCCGGGCTTGCTGTCGATCTCGATCCGGCCGCCGAGCGAACTGACGTACTGCGAGCTCTCGTAGACGCCGATGCCCATGCCCGAGGCCTTGCTGGTCTCGAAAGGCCTGAACAGGCGCTCGCGGACGAATTCGGGCGTCATGCCGACGCCGGTGTCGGTGACTTCCAGCATCGCCATGCGGCCATCGCGGTGCAGCCGCACCGCCACCGCGCCGGCTTGCTCCGTCGCGTCGAGCGCGTTCTGGACGAGATGCCCGATGACGTGGTCGAGGCGGTCCTCGTGCCCGAGGACGAGGACGCCGGGCGCGAGGACGAGTTCGATCGGGGGACGATGCCCGGCCTTGGCGGCGCAGACCCGCCGGACGACGGCTTCGAGGTCGACCGGTCGCGGCTTCTGCACGGGTGTCGCCTCGGTGCGAAGCTGCAGCATCAGGTGGTTCATGCGCGCGACCACGTGCTCGACCGTCGACATCATGTCGCGCTGGAACTCGGGGTTGTCGCGGTGGCGGGCGGCGTTCTTCAGCATCAGCGAGAGCTGCGACACGAGGTTCTTGAGGTCATGGACGACGAAGGCCGACATGCGGTTGAAGGCATCGAACTTCCGCGCCTCCAGCAGCGCATCGGTGGCCCGGATCTGCGCGAGGTAGCTCGCCGCCTGCCGGCTCGCCGCCTTCAGCAGGTCGAGCACCTCCCAGTTGACGTCGATGGCGGCGCGCGGCGTCGTGAGCACGACGAAGCCGATGAGTTCGGAGCCCGACTGCAGCGGGATGGCGAGCCAGGCGGATGGCATCGACTTCAGCCACGCGGGGACCTCCAGCCCCTCGTAGCGCGAGGGATCGACGGCGCATTCGCCGAGGTCGATCACCCAGCCGGTGCGCTCCATGAACCGCGGCAGCGAACCATCGGCAGGCTCGATCGCATCGACCGGCGGCATGTTCGACCGCGCGGCCGGCCGGAACGCGCCGTCCTCGCGCCTGAGCCAGAGCGCTCCCGCCGGGCTCTCGACGAGATCGGCCAGCGCCCGGATGCACTGTTCCTGGACGCCCTGCGTGGAGTTCTCCGTGGACAACGTGCGCGTGAATCGCAGCCATTCGTCGCGGTAGTCGTAGCGGTAGGAGAAGAAATGCTTGCTGACGAACACCCGCAGGCGCGAGCGGAAGCTCCCGGACGAGACGACGAGCACGGTCACGAGCAGCGCCGCGAACAGGAACGTCACCTGGATCGCGGCACCCCATTCGCCGCCCAGGAAGCGGACGAGATAGCCCGCCGCGGCGATCGCCAGCAGGAACATGCCCGACACGAGGACCGCCGTCGAGTGGTAGACGACGCTGCGGGACATGTGCATCTCGATCGTCCAGCCGGTGTTGCGCGCGGTCGAGATCGCGATGAACGGAATGACGAGCGCGTTGGCGATGCCTCGGACCAGCCACACGTTCGCGTTCAGCCGGCCGAACAGCATCGCCTCGGCGTAGTAGAAGAGGTCGAACGCGAAGACGCCGGCGAGCCCGAGGCAGAGCGGCTTGATCGCCCAGCGCGCCTGGGGAGGCGCGCGGCGGATCAGCTGTTCGACGAAGATCAATCCGAAGACGGCGAGCCCGAGGCGCACCGCGAACGACAGCGTCCAGGCCTGCTGACCGAGCGACACGCCCAGCGTGGACGGCTGCGGGTGCGAGAGAACCACGCTGGCGACGAGGCCGGTGGCGAGGAGCACGACCACCAGACGGGGGATCGATGG
>DAOMBL010000016.1:0-17566 GCA_035427325.1 Casimicrobiaceae bacterium | reverse complement strand
GCCTGTTCGAGCCCGCCGCTCCCGCAACGGCGGATAATCCGGCCGATGCGCGAAACGATTCCCGACGACCCACGCCGCCGAGGCTTCCTCGCGCTCGCGCTCGCCGCAGGCGTCGCGCCCGGCCTCCTCGCCTGCGCGCATCGCGACCGCGCCGCGGGAGATCCGTTCGCGCTCGGCGTGGCCTCGGGCTGCCCGCGCCCGGACAGCGTCGTGCTGTGGACGCGCCTCGCGCCGCAGTCGTCGCCCGCACCATCGCAGTCCATTGCGTGGGAACTCGCCGACGACGAGCGCTTCTCGCGCGTGCTGCGCTCGGGCAGCGTGGTCGTCGACGCCTCCACCGCGCACAGCCTGCACGTGACGGTCGAGGGCCTCGCGCCTTCGCGCTGGTACTGGTACCGCTTCTCGTCGGCCGGCGCGCGCAGCGAAACCGGGCGCACGCGCACCGCCCCGCCGCCCGATCGCGAGGAGCCGTTCGCGTTCGCGATCGCCTCCTGCCAGCGCTTCGACGACGGCCACTACGCCGCGTGGCGGCACATGGCCGACGAGTCGCCCGACCTGGTCGTGTTCCTCGGCGACTACATCTACGAGAGCGCCCCGCGTGGGGGTCGCGTACGCACGCACGTCGGGGAGGGCGCGGCGACGACGCTCGCCGACTATCGCGCACGGTACGAGCAGTACCGCTCGGACCCGGCGCTCCGGCGCATCCACGCGACCGCGCCGTGGATCGTCACCTGGGACGACCACGAGGTGCAGAACGACTACGCGTCGGATCGCGGACCCGACCTCGCCCCGCACTTCCTCGCGCGACGCGCGGCGGCGTACCGCGCGTGGTGGGAGCACATGCCGCTGCCGATGTCGATGCGGCCCATCGACGCGAACCTGCGCGTGTACGACCGGTACGCGTGGGGTGCGCTCGCGCGCTTCCACGTCCTCGACGACCGCCAGTACCGCGACTACCAGGCGTGCCCGCAGCCGGGGCGCGGCGGCTCGAACACCGTGAACGACGGCGATTGCCCCGACCTCGTCCTGCCGAAGCGCTCGATCCTCGGTCCCGCGCAGGAAGCGTGGCTCTCCGACGGGCTCGCGCAAGCCGGAGCGCGCTGGAACCTGGTCGCGCAGCAGACGCTGGTCGCGCCGTTCACCTGGTCGAAGGCGGGCCGTCATTGGACCGACGGCTGGTCGGGCTATCCGGCCGCGCGGGAGCGCCTGATGGACGCGATCGTCGAGCGGCGCGTGCAGGACGTCGTCGCGCTGTCGGGCGACGTCCACTGCAACTACGTGGCCGATCTCCGGCGACGCCCCGACGATCCGCCGGAAGCGACGATCGCGACCGAGTTCTGCGGCACGTCGATCTCGAGCGCCGGGTTGCCGCAGGCGCGCGTCGACGCGGCGCTGGCGTTCAATCCGCACATCCGGTACGCGCGCTCCGACGAGCGCGGCTACGTGTCGCTCGCGGTCAGCCGCGCGCGCGTCGACGCGCGGCTGCGCGTGGTGTCGGACGTGGGCGATCCGCAGGCGACGATCCGCACGGCGGCCGCGTTCGCGGTCGAGGCGGGGCGACCCGGAGCACAACCGGCGTAGGCCATCGCGCGAACCATCGGGCGCGTTGACCGCGCCCGGACGTCAGCGGGCGTACGCGATGATCCGCAGGTGCTTTCCGCCCGCCGCCGGCTCGATCCGGTCGACGAATTGCACGCGCAGCCGGAACCCCTCGCCCAGCGCGCTCCCGAGACCGGAAACGAGGCGAGCCTCGGTGGCTCGGCGGTCGCAACCCGGATCGGCAACGACGCGCGCGAGAACCGAGAGCGGCGCGGTCTCCTCGAGTTGGTAGCGCAGGATGCCGGGCGTGAGCGCGAAGACCCCGGCGAGCGACATCGGCATCACGTCGCTGCCGTCCGGGCGCCGGATCACCCCGTCCCTGCGACCTTCGAGCATCGTCATGCGCGGCAGGCGACGACCGCATGGACAGTCCTCGCCGGCGAGGACCGCGCGGTCGCCGATGCGGTAGTTGAGGAGCACGGTCGCGCGATTGACGAGGTTCGACACGATCACCTCGCCCGAGCCGTCGATGCGCAGCGGGTAGAGGTCGACGTTCAGGTGGTATCCGGGCGCCGCGCCGCACTCGAAGCCGATCTTGAACGCTTCGATGGCTTCGTAGGTCGCGAACACGGGGAGGCCGAACTCGCGCTCGACGAGCGCCCTCGCGTCCGGCTCGAATTCGTCCGAACTGAAGGTGACGACGGCAGGCCGCGCAAAGGGCGCGCCATGGGTCCTGACGTGCGCGAACAGGGCCGCGAGCATCGAGCCGTAGCCGTGCAGCACCTGCGGACGAAACGCGTTCAGCGCCGCCAGCGTGGCGTCGAGCGAATCGAGTCCCGACAGGTAGATGCGTTCGATGTCGCCACGCTCCGGCAGCCAGACGCCGCGGCGCAGGAAGCGCTGCACCGAGGCGTCCGAACCGTCGACGAGGCCCAGGACGGCCTCGCGGTAGCCGGTCCGGGGCACGAGCGAGCCCGCCCAGATCGACCGGTCGCGCTCCCCGTGCGCCGCGTTCGCGATGACCGACTCGAGGTCGTGCCACACCGAGACCGGCTCGCCGGTGCGGCCGGAACTGTGCAGTTCGAGGAGGTCGCGGACATCGTGCACGCTCGAACGAAAGCGCTCGGGATCGCGATGGAGGTCGGCGCGCCCGATCTCCGGCAACCGCGCCAGGTCGTCCGCGGTACGGAAATCTCCGGGAGCGAGCCCCCGGCGGCGCATCGTCTCCCGATAGTACGGAACCGTGCGAAACGCGTGCTCGACGATCGCGCGCACGCGGCGCGATTGCGCGCGCAGGATCGATGCGCGAGCACGGAACGCGAACCGCCGCTCGACGACGAGACTGGCGGCGAGGCGCGCGGTGCCGGCGAGGCGCGTATGCAGGCGCGGCGGTGCGTTCGTCATCCGGACGGGGTCGGATCCCGTGCGTGCAACTCGAATGCCTCGCCGTCACGGCCCCGCACCGCGATCCCCGGTTCGAAGGCGAACGCCGCCAGTCCGTCGCGCCACGCTCGCTCGTGCATGCGCACGCTCGCCCGCGACACCGACAGACGCTCCGCGATCATCCGGTGGTGCTCCGGGCCCCAGGTGTTCGCGCCGTGGGAGACGTAGACGTAGAGATGGGGCATGCCGGCGATGGCCGCGACCGCCGCGCGAGCGCTCAGGTGCCGCAGCCCGGCACTGTCCTCGCCCTTGTTCGCCGAGATCCCGTCCTCCGGGTAGCGTGGGGCCGCGGCGCGCAGCGCGAGCAGCGTTCCAGGCAGCGACCGCTCCCGCGTCGCGCGAAAGCTGACGAGGTGAAGGGAGCGCGTCTCCTCGACGAACTGGAAGACCTCCTCCAGGCACACGGCGGCCAGCGCATGCCGCTGCAGAGCCTCGATCTGCGCGGCGAGTCGTTCGGGATGGTGGCGATCGTCGTCGTCCCACTGGCAGACGAACTCGCCGCGCGCGTTCCCGATGCTCGCATTGCGCAGTGCGCCCAGCGACCCCGTCCCCGGGCCGTCCACCACGCGGATGTCGTCCCGGCCGAGCGACGCCAGGTGCCCGACCATCGCCGCGCGCGTCGCCGGATCGCCGTCGTCCATCACGACGACCAGTTCCCTGCGCGGCCAGGACTGGCGACAGTAGTCGGCGACGCTTGCACGGAAGTACGGCAGGCGACGGGGCACCGGCAGCGTCACCATCAGGCAACTCGCGAGCGCGTCCCGGCTCATCGTCACGGCCTCCTGCGCCCCGTCCCGCCCCGTCCCGCCTTCACGGGCGCGGGATGGAGTTCGCGCATCGACCGTTCGAGCTCGTCGCGCAGCCAGTCGCGGAACGCGGCGAGCGGCGGCCAGTCGCGCAGATTCGGCGGATAGCAGAGGTGGTAGGGCTGCGCGTCGGCGTGCACGATCGAGATCGGCGAGAGCCGGACCAGCCGGCCGTCGCGCAGCGCGTCCGCGGCGAGGATCTCGCGCGTGAGCGCGAGGCCGAGGCTCTGTTCGGCGGCCTGCAGCATCAGTCCGGCGTCGTTGAACACCGCCACGGACCGGATCGCGGCCTTGCACTTCGCCGCGGCGAACCAGTCGCGCCACAGGTCCTCGTCGCCGAGGAGCGGTTCGCGTGCGAGCGCTTCGGGCTGCGCTCCCGCGAGCCGACGCGCGGCCGACGCGGAGCCCACCACGATGATCGGCGGCAGGCCGAACAGGCGCTCCGATTCGAGGCCCTGCCACGGGCCGACGCCCTGGCGCACGGCGGCGTGGAAGCCCTCGCGCACCAGGTCGACCGCGCGAAACGACGTCTCGATCTCGAGCGGCATCTCCGGGAAGCGTTCACGCCAGCGTCCGATGCGCGGCAGCAGCCACCGCTGGGCGAACGACGGAAGCACCGTGACGCGCAGGCGCGGCAGCTCGCCCTTCGCGGCGGCAGCCGCAGCCTGCACGCCTTCGTCGAGCATCGCGAGCGCGCCCTGCACGCTGCGCAACAGCGCCGCACCGGCCGGATTGAGCACGACGCGCCGGCCGCGCCGCTCGAACAGTTCGAAGCCCAATTGCTCCTCGAGGCCACGGATCTGCTGGCTCACCGCGCTGTGCGTCAGGTGCAGCCGCTCCGCCGCCGCGCGCAGGTTCTGCAGTTCGGCGACCGCGCGGAACGCGGTGATCGTGTTGAGCGGCAGGCGGGCGGTCGGCATCGTTACTGGTAAGCGAAACTGCCCAGGTCGGTCAGAACTTCGCGATTCCTTCGGGAATTCTGGACGGCTAGGATGCCCAGCGTATCCGAACCCCCGGGAGAACGCTATGCCCCACGTCGATGAATTCTTCGCGCCCGCGACGCTCGCGGCCGCCGGGCTCGCCGTTGCGATCGCGCTGCAGCCGATGCCGGGCCACCCGACCCCCGATGCCCCCGCCCCGGCGGCGGACGTCGTCGCGAGCACGCGCATCGAGAGCCCGGTGCAGCTGCCGTCGATCGAGGTCGTCGCGACGCGGCGCGACGCCCTCGCGTCCCGCCCCCGTCCGGAGCGCTCTCTCCGGAAGGCCGCCTGAGCCTGCCTGACCGCCGACCCCTTGCACCAGGAGACCGCCATGGCCACTTCGCTCGCACGTCCCTCGCTGCCGCCCGCCTGCTCGGCCGCTCCCTCGAGATTCGCTGCCGTCGTCGCGGTGGCGCTGGCCTCGCTCCAGCGCCTGGAGGCGTGGCTCGCGGCCCGGCGTCGCGCCGCGCAGGACCGCGCCGACCTGGCCGCGATGGGCGAGCGCGAACTCGCCGACATCGGGCTGCCGCGCGCGAGCATCGAGCCCGCCTCGCGCGGCGCGTGGTCGCGCGATCCGTGGGCATGATCGCGATCCGGTCGGCGTCCCCGCAGCGCGAGGCATGTCGGTGACGACGCGCCTTGCGCGCCGCCGGTCCGGCGCCGGCCCGGAATCCGCTGTGCGGCTCGACGGGCGGGCGCGGCCGGCTGTGGCACGATCGCGGTACTTCCGGCTCTCCTTCCGGCACGCGGCGCAGGTTTGGTCGGCGCGCACCCCCGGTCCCTCGACGCCATGCCCACGATCGCCCGCAGCACCTGCCGCGTCTATCGCGCCCCGATCGCCGAGCCGGTCGCCAACGCCTTCGGCGCGATGGCGAACCGTCCGGCCGTGTTCGTGAGGCTCGACGCGAGCGACGGCGCGTTCGGCTGGGGCGAGGTGTTCAGCAACTTCCCGCAGGTCGGTGCCGAGCACCGCAAGCGCCTGTTCGACAGCCTGTTCGCGCCGCTCCTCGCCGGCGCGCCCGCCGACGATCCGGCGGCCGTGCGCGCGACGCTCGAACGCCGCACGCGCACGATCGCGATCCAGAGCGGCGAGCCCGGCCCGTTCGCGCAGGTCGCCGGCGCGGTCGACCAGGCGCTCTGGGACATGGCGGCGCGACGCGAAGGCCTGCCGCTGTGGAGGCACCTGGGCGGGGTTTCGCCGCAGGTGCGCGTGTACGCGAGCGGCATCGGTCCGGAGCGCGTCGTCGACCTCGCGCTCGCGAAGCGCCGCGAAGGGTACCGGGCGTTCAAGCTCAAGGTGGGGTTCGGGGCCGAGCGCGATCGCGCGAACGCCGTCGCGCTGCGCGAAGCGCTGGGCGAGGACGCGACGGTCATGCTCGACGCGAACCAGGCGTGGTCGCCGGACGACGCGAGCGCGCGCATCGCGGAACTCGCGCCGTTCCGGCCGCACTGGATCGAGGAGCCGATCCTCGCCGACGAGCCGCTCGACCGCTGGCGCGCGCTCGCGCGCGAGAGCGCGGTGCCGCTCGCGGCCGGCGAGAACCTGCGCGGCGTCGAGGCCTTCCGCGCGGCGATCGACTCGGGCGTCCTCGCGTTCGTCCAGCCCGATGTCGGCAAATGGGGCGGCATCTCGGGCGGCATCGAGGTCGGGCGCCACGCCGCCGCGCGGGGCGCGGCCCTGTGTCCGCACTGGCTCGCCGGAGGCATCGGCCTCGCTGCGTCGATGCACCTGCTCGCCGCGATCGGCACCGAAGGCGGCTATCTCGAGGTCGACGCGAATCCGAACCCGCTTCGCGAGGAGGTATTCCCGCTGCAGGTCCGCGAGGGTGTCGCCACGCTCACCGACGCGCCGGGACTCGGCGTCGAGCCCGACCTCGCCTCGCTCGCGCGCTACGCGGTTGCGTGACGGGCCGCTCCGGGGGCCCGAAGATGCTCGCACCGGACCGGCGGCGGCAGTTAGACTCCGGCTGCTTCGGCCGCACACGCGGCCATCCGGCGTGAGCGGAGGCGTTCCATGCACTACATGCTGCTGATCCTCGAGCCGCATGGCCAGCGTGCGCAGCGCAGCGAAGCCGAAGGCCGCGCCGCCTACGATGCGATGCTGCGTCACGCGGAAGCGCTGAAGGCGCGCGGCGTCCTGCACGCGGCGCAGTCGTTGCGCACCGACACCGACGGCGTGCGCGTCGCCGTGCGAGGCGGCAGGCGCACGCTCGTCGACGGGCCGTTCTCGGAGTCGAAGGAGATGATCGGCGGCTACTTCCTCGTCGAATGCGCGACGCGCGAGGAAGCCGTCGAGATCGCGGCCGGGATCCCGGCGGCCGAATGGGCCACCGTCGAGGTGCGCGAGTTCGGGCCGTGCTTCCTGTGATGCCGCTGCGGCGTCCGGCGCGCGCGGTGACCGGTCCTGAACCGGCGAGGAGGTTGTCGTGACGTCCAGCCGATCCACGCAGCCGTTGACCGATCGCGAGATCGACGAACTCGACGACGCGCTCGCCGACCTGCGTCGCCACCGGGGCATACTGGACGCATCGATGCTCGACGGCTTCCTCGTCGGCGTGCTGCTGCAACCGGAACCGGTGATGCCGTCGGCGTGGCTGCCGGTCCTGTTCGAGGCGCGCGAGGGAGAACCGATGATCCCGGGCGACCTCGACCGGGTGCAGCGCGTCACCGACCTCGTCATGCGCCACCACAACACGCTCGCGGCGCACATCGCGGCGCGCGAACCCTTCGACCCGATCGTCTACGAGATCCCGGGCGACGAGAGCGATGACGTCCAGCAGGCGGATCCGTTCCTGCCGCTGTGGCCCTGGGCCACCGGGTTCGTCGTGGCGCTCGGTGCGTTCCCCGCGCTCGTCGAGCGCTATGGAGACGACCCGGACGTCGACGCCGCCCTGGTCAACGTCACGCGCCACTTCCGCGCCGATCCGAGCGACACGAGCGAGGCGGCCCTGCAGGTTGCGCGCGACCGCGAGCGATTCGACCGCGAAATCCCCCTCGAGGACCTCGACGACGCGATCGGGCAGCTCTTGCTCGGCGTGCTGGAGATCGCCGACATCACGCGCCCGCGTCGCCCGGTCGAGCGCGCGCATCCGAAAGTCGGCCGCAACGACCCGTGTCCCTGCGGGAGCGGACGCAAGTACAAGCAGTGCCACGGCCGCGAGGCGCAATGACCGGGCCGTGCCGGGTCACGTGCCTCGCTGCTGCGGGTCCCGCGACGACGTCCGGTCGGCCCCTGCTTCGGCCGTGCGGAGGTTCGGTCGGGTCGACTATGCGCGGATGCGCCGACGATGTCGCCAGGCGAGCAGCGCGAGCCCGAGGCCGAGTGCGGCCATCGCCTCCGGGCCGCCGACCGGCACCGGCTTCGCCACCACGACCGGCGGCGGGGGAAGGCTGACTTCGAAGTTCGTCGCGAAGGTGAGCGGCGCCGCTCCCCCCATGACGAGCGTCGCATTGTCGATGGCGCCGGTGAACGCGCCGTTCCAGCCCGATCCGATCCCGATCACGATGCCCAGCACCCGGCTGTTCCCGGTGATCTGCGACCAGCCCATCGTGGGCGTGTAGGTACCGGCCTGGTAGTCGGCGAGCGTGCGATTGAACACTTCCTCGGCGCCCACGCCCGGCTGGAAGACCCACAGGTTCGTCGTCCCGCCGATCGCGCTCGTCTGCCATGCGTCGGTCGGCGCGCTCCATCCGCCCGCCTCGTTGTAGACCTGTTCGTAGACGAGGTAGGCGATGTCGGTGGTGGAGTTCACGAGGTCGCCATCGATGTCGACGACGATCCGGAAGGCCGGCATCTGGTTCGCCGGATTGGTGCTGGTGGACGCGCGGTACCAGTCGAAGGACGCGCCCGACAGGTCGGCGAGCGTGCCGAATCCCCCGGTGCGGTAATAGCCCCAGTCCGCCTTGCCCGAGCCGTCCGCGAGCGTCATCCACGCCGAGCCGTCCCCGCTGCGCGGAAACGCGTTCGTGATGCCGGTCGCCGAGTTCACGCGCACGTTCATGCGCATCCAGGCGTCGAACGCAAAGGGGTCGCTCACGCCCGAGCCCGAGCCGTTCAGCACCCCGGAAGGCGTCGTGACGATCGCGGCGGAAACGAGGGTCGAGGCGAGCGCGAACGACGCGCAGAGCGTCCGGGCAAGGGGCTTCGAGGGCATGGCGAATTTGGTCAAGTCGGCAAGGGATCCGGATGGGGCGCTGAATGGGCGCCGCGCCCGAGACTTGCACGAGAGCAAGTATTAGACCAGCAGGCGCGATCCTGGCGCTGCCGAGGTGTCGGGGCGCAATCTTCCCGAAGCGTCCGGTTACGGCATGCATCGCTGCCGATGCGCGGACCCCACGTTGACGATGCGCGAACGCCTACGTCGCCGGCCGCCAGGCGGCGGCCGAGGGCCCCATCCGCAGAGTCCGAGAACGCACCCGATCCCCGATCCCGCGCCGCCGCCCGTTCGATCGTGCTGCGCGTCCTGGCGTCGGGCGATCGCGTTCCGGCGTGCCCGGGCCAGAACCCCGGACGGCACCGCCGACGGCTTCAGCGTCACATGCTCCTGCGGTACTGCCCCCCCACCTCGAAGAGGGCCGCCGTGATCTGACCGAGGCTGCACACCCGCACGGCGTTCATCAGCTCCGCGAACACGTTGCCGTTCTCGATCACCGTCTTCTTCAACCGTTCCAGCGCCGCAGGCGCCTCCTTCTCGTGCCGGCGATGGAAGTCGGCCAGGCGCCTCAACTGGCTCTCCTTCTCGTCGGTCGTCGAGCGCGCGAGCTCGAGCTTCTGCGGCGTCGGGTCGCCCTGCGGGTTGCGGAAGGTGTTGACGCCGATGATCGGATAGGAGCCGTCGTGCTTGCGGTGCTCGTAGTAGAGCGACTCCTCCTGGATCTTGCCGCGCTGGTAGCCGGTCTCCATGGCGCCGAGCACGCCGCCGCGCGAGGAGATCGCCTCGAACTCCTTCAGCACCGCCTCCTCGACGAGGTCGGTCAGCTCGTCGATGACGAAGGCGCCCTGGTTCGGGTTCTCGTTCTTCGCCAGGCCCCACTCGCGGTTGATGACGAGCTGGATCGCCATCGCGCGGCGCACGCTCTCCTCCGTGGGCGTCGTGATCGCCTCGTCGTAGGCGTTCGTGTGCAGCGAGTTCGCGTTGTCGTAGGTGGCGATCAGCGCCTGCAGCGTCGTGCGGATGTCGTTGAACGCGATCTCCTGCGCGTGCAGGCTGCGCCCCGAGGTCTGGCAGTGGTACTTGAGCTTCTGGCTGCGCTCGTTCGCGCCGTACTTCTCGCGCATCGCCACCGACCAGATGCGCCGCGCGACGCGACCCAGCACCGAGTACTCGGGGTCCATGCCGTTGCTGAAGAAGAACGACAGGTTGGGCGCGAAGTCGTCGATGTGCATGCCGCGCGCGAGGTAGGCCTCGACGAAGGTGAAGCCGTTCGACAGCGTGAACGCGAGCTGGCTGATCGGGTTCGCGCCGGCCTCCGCGATGTGGTAGCCGGAAATCGACACCGAGTAGAAGTTGCGCACGTCGTGGTGGACGAAGTAGTCCTGGATGTCGCCCATCACCTTGAGGCTGAACTCGGTCGAGAAGATGCAGGTGTTCTGCCCCTGGTCCTCCTTGAGGATGTCGGCCTGCACGGTGCCGCGCACGGTGGAGAGCGTCCAGGCCCGGATCTTCGCCGCCTCGTCGTCGGTCGGCTCGCGCTCGTTGTCGTGGCGGAACTTCGTGAGCTGCTGGTCGATCGCGGCGTTCAGGTACATCGCGAGGATCGACGGCGCCGGTCCGTTGATCGTCATCGACACCGAGGTGTTGGGCGCGCACAGGTCGAAGCCCGAGTAGAGCACCTTGATGTCGTCGAGCGTCGCGATCGACACGCCCGAATTGCCGACCTTGCCGTAGATGTCCGGGCGGCGGTCCGGGTCGTGGCCGTAGAGCGTCACCGAGTCGAACGCGGTCGACAGTCGCTTCGCCGGCATGCCGTCGGCGAGCAGGTGGAAGCGCTTGTTGGTGCGCGCGGGATCGCCTTCGCCCGCGAACATGCGCGTCGGGTCCTCGTTCTCGCGCTTGAACGCGAACACGCCGGCGGTGAACGGGAAGCTGCCCGGCACGTTCTCGAGGAGCTGCCAGCGCAGGATCTCGCCCTCGTCCTGCCAGCGCGGCAGCGCGACCTTCGGGACCCTCGTGCCCGAGAGCGTGGTGTGCGTGAGCGCGGTCCGGATCTCCCTGTCGCGGATCTTCACGACGTACTCGTCGCCGGCATAGCTCGCCTTCGTCCTCGGCCACATCTCGAGGAGCTTCCTCGAGCGTCCGTCGAGCGCGCGCTCCCGCTCCTCGATCAGCGCGTCGAGCGTGTGCTCGGCGTTGCGGATGAGTCCGTGCAGCTGCTCGGCGGTCTCCGTGTCGGCGACGTGGCCGCTCGACTGCAGCGGCGCCTTCCAGCGCTTGGTCTCCTCCAGCATCGCGCGCGAGGCGCGCAGCTGCTGTCGTTCGCGCGCCGTCTTCGCCTGCGCCTCGGACCAGGTGCGGTAGTCGCGGCAGGTTTCCGCGATCTCGGCGAGGTAGCGCGCCCGCGCGGGCGGCACGATCGTGTTCCGGCCGCTCGACTGCCGCACCTCGACCTTCGGCAGCTTCGACGGGCCGAGCTTCAGCCCCTTCGCGGCGAGGGCGGGCGCGATCGCCTGCCAGAGCGCGGTGACGCCGTCGTCGTTGAAGCGCGAGGCCATCGTGCCGAACACCGGCATCCTGTCGGGGGCCTCCCTGAAACGCTCGCGGTTGCGCTGGTACTGCTTGCGCACGTCGCGCAGCGCGTCGGATGCGCCCTTCCGGTCGAACTTGTTGATCGCGACGAAGTCGGCGAAGTCGAGCATGTCGATCTTCTCGAGCTGAGAGGCCGCGCCGAACTCCGGCGTCATCACGTAGAGCGAGACGTCCGCGTGCGGCACGATCGCCGCGTCGCCCTGCCCGATGCCCGAGGTCTCGACGATGACGAGGTCGAACGCGGCCGCCCGGCACGCCGCGATCACGTCGGGCAGCGCCTGGCTGATCTCGCTCCCGGCCTCGCGCGTGGCGAGCGAGCGCATGTAGACGGGAGCGCGGCCGGCCACGGTGCCGATCGCGTTCATCCGGATGCGGTCGCCGAGGAGCGCGCCTCCGGACTTGCGTCGCGACGGGTCGATCGAGATCACCGCGACCTGCAACCGGTCGTCCTGGTCGAGGCGCAGCCGGCGGATCAGTTCGTCGGTGAGCGAACTCTTGCCCGCGCCGCCGGTGCCGGTGACGCCGAGCACCGGGGCGGTCGCCTTCGCGGCCGCGGCGAGGATCGTCTCGCGCGTCTTCGCGGGGACCGTCCCGGCCTCGAGCCCGGAGATGAACCGCGCGAGGGCGCGCGTGCGTTCGAAGCGGTCCGACGAGGTGAGCGCGGCGGGGTCCGACGGTAGCGATTTCGCGAGATCGACGTCGCAGGCCGCGACGATCTCGTTGATCATGCCCTGCAAGCCCAGCTTCTGGCCGTCCTCGGGCGAGAAGATGCGCGCGACGCCGTACTCGTGCAGTTCGCGGATCTCGTCGGGAACGATCACGCCGCCGCCGCCGCCGAACACCTTGACGTGCCCCGCGCCCCGTTCGCGGAGCAGGTCGATCATGTACTTGAAGTATTCGACGTGCCCGCCCTGGTAGGACGAGATCGCGATGCCGTGCGCGTCCTCCTGAAGCGCGCAGTCGACGATCTCCTCGACCGACCGGTTGTGCCCGAGGTGGATCACCTCGCAGCCCGACGCCTGCAGGATGCGGCGCATGATGTTGATCGAGGCGTCGTGGCCGTCGAAGAGCGACGCGGCGGTGACGAAGCGCGGCTTGTGCGCCGGCTTGTAGACGAGCGGTTTCTGGGCGATCGACAGGTCGGTCATCGGCAACCTCGTGTTCGCGGCGCTCCGGACGCGGGGCCGCGCCGGAGACAGGAGAAAGCTTACCGGACCCCGCGGTCGGGGGCGGCCGCGCGGCACGTCGCCCCCCGTCCCCGGGGGGCGACGCAGGTCCAGGCCGGACTGTGGATGACGTTTACGTAAACGTCAATCGCCGCGACGACCATCCCGCACCGGCGGGACCCGCCCGCGGGCGCCATGGCGCGTCCCTGTAGAGTATCGGTTCCGCCCGCGAAACGCCCCCGATGCCGCCCCCTTCGTCGCCCCGCGCCGCGGCCGCACCCGCGGTCGCCGCCCCCCGCGACACGGCCGCCCACCACACCGGCGCGGTGGCGCTGCTGCTCAACGTCGCCCACGCGCTCGACCACCTGATGCTGCTGGTGTTCGCGACCGCGGTCGGGGCGATCGCGTCGGACTTCGGCGTCGCGCGCTGGGAGGACCTGATGCCGTTCGCGACCGGCGCGTTCGTGATGTTCGGCCTGGGGTCGCTGCCCGCCGGCAGGCTCGGCGACCACTGGGGCCGCCGCGCGATGATGCTGGTGTTCTTCTTCGGCCTCGGCGCGGCGTCGATCCTGGTGGCCCTGACGCGCTCGCCGTGGCAGCTCGCGATCGCGCTCGCGCTCGTCGGCGCGTTCGCCGCGATCTACCACCCGGTCGGCATCCCGATGCTCGTGCAGGGCGCGGACCGGCCCGGCCGCGTCATCGGCGTGAACGGCCTCGCCGGCAACCTCGGCATCGCGGCGGCGGCGCTCTCGACCGGGTTCCTCGTCAAGTACTTCGGGTGGCGCTCGGCGTTCGTCGTGCCGGGTCTCGTGTCGATCGCCTGCGGCCTCGCCTTCGCCCGGATCGCGCCGGACGAAACCGCTCCGCCTTCGAAGCGCGCACCCAAGCAGGTCGATCTCCCGATGAAGACGCTCGCGCGCGTGTTCATCGTGCTGACGATCACCTCGACGCTGGGCTCGCTCGTGTTCAACTTCACGACCAACGGCAACGGAGAGCTGCTGAACGAGCGGCTCGCCGCGGTCACGCGCGACCCGGCGACCCTCGGCATGCTGCTGGCCACGGTCTACGCCGTCGCCTCGGTCGCGCAGGTCGTCGTCGGCTGGCTGATCGACCGCGTGGCGCTGAAGCCGCTGTTCCTCGGGATCGTCGCGACGCAGATCCCGCTGTTCGCGTTCGCGGCACGCGCGGACGGCTGGGCGCTCTATGCGCTCGCGATCGCGTTCATGGTGTTCGTGTTCGGCGCGATCCCGTTCACCGACGCGCTGATCGTGCGCTACGTCGACGACCGGATGCGCTCGCGCGTCGCGGGCATGCGCCTCACGATCGCGTTCGGCATCAGCGCCCTCGCGGTGTGGCTGCTCGGCCCGCTCGTCAAGGCGAACGGCTTCGGGTTCCTGCTCGCGCTGCTCGCCGGGATCGCGCTGTGCTCGACGCTCGCGATCCTCGCGCTTCCGGGCCGGACGCCGCGCCAGCTCGGCGGCCGGTAGCGACCGCGCGCGTCGAACCGGCGCTCGCGTGACGCGCCCGTGGACGTCCTCCAGGCCTTCATCGAGGAGTACGGCTACCTCGCGGTGCTGCTCGGGTGTCTCGCCGAGGGCGAGACGGTGCTCGTACTGGCCGGGTTCGCCGCGCATCTCGGCTACCTGTCGCTGCCGACGGTCGTCGCGGTCGCCGCCGTCGCCGGATTCGCGGGCGACCAGGCGCTCTACGCGATCGGCCGGCGCTGGGGAGACGCGCTGTTCCGTCGATTCCCGAGGCTCGCGGTCGCGCGTCCGCGCGCGCAAGCCTTCCTCGAACGCCACGGCGCATGGGCCGCGTTCGGCGTTCGATTCATCGTCGGCATGCGCATCGTCGGCGCGGTGTCGATTGGCGCCGCCCGGTTCCCGCCGATGCGCTTCGCGGCGGCGAACGCCGCAGGGGCGCTCGTCTGGGCCGCGGCCGGCGCGACCGCCGGCTACGCGTTCGGCAGCGCGTTCACGCTCGTCCTCGAGCGGGCGCGACACTACGAACTCGCAGCGTTCCTCGTGATCGCCGTGATCGGGGGCGCGGTCGTCGCGCTGATGCGCCGCGGACGCCAGCGTCGCCGGAACCCCGGCCGCCCTGCCGTCCGCCGGCGGTGATCCGGACGCGCCGGAGGGCGGCCACGTCGATCCGGCATCCGGCGCCGGACCAGGAGCCCCCGGTCGCCGCCGGCGGCATCCTGTCGCCCCGGAGAACGTTTCGCGCCCCCGCCCGGTCTATACTGCCGCCCCCTCACCGGATCCGCCGCCATGTTCCGTTCCGCACTCGCCCGCATCGCATTCGTCCTCGCCTTCGCGCCCGCGCTCGCGCTCGCCCAGCTCCCGCCCGGCGTCACGCAAGGCGTCACCGTCGAAGGCGTGACGCAGTACAGGCTCGACAACGGCCTCGAGGTGCTGCTCTTCCCGGACGCCACGAAGCCGGTCACCACGGTCAACGTCACCTACAAGGTCGGCTCGCGCCACGAGAACTACGGCGAGACCGGCATGGCGCACCTGCTCGAGCACCTGACCTTCCTCGGCACGAAGTCGATCGACAACATCTGGAAGGAGTTCGGCAAGCGCGGGATCGAATTCAACGGCACCACCTTCTTCGACCGCACGAACTATTTCGAATCCTTCCCGGCGAACGAGGAGAGTCTCGCGTTCGCGCTCAAGGCCGAGGCCGAGCGCATGTCCGGCGCGCTCGTCCGCAAATCGTCGCTCGACACCGAGATGACGGTGGTCCGCAACGAGTTCGAGAGCGGCGAGAACAATCCGCTCCTCGTGCTGTGGCAGAAGATGCAGGCCGCCGCCTACGACTGGCACAACTACGGGAAGTCGACGATCGGCGCGCGCTCCGACATCGAGAACGTCGACATCGAGCGGCTGCGCGCCTTCTACCGCACCTACTACCAGCCCGACAACGCCGTGCTGATCGTCGCGGGCAAGTTCGACCCGGCCTCGACGCTCGCCACGATCGCGAAGGAGTTCGGGAGCATTCCGAAGCCCGTCCGCGCGCTGCCGCGCCTGTACACCTCGGAGCCGACCGGCGACGGCCAGCACACGGTCACCGTGCGCCGCGTCGGCAGCGCGCAATACGTCGGCGCGCTGTTCCGCGTGATGCAGGGAGCCCATCCCGACTACGCGGCGATGGAGGCGCTGGGCGAGATCATGACGACCGAGCCTTCGGGCCGCCTCTACCAGGCGCTGGTCGAGACCCGCAAGGCGACGTCCGTGCAGACCTGGAGCTTCGCGACCTACGACCCGGGTCCTGCGATCTTCTTCGCCCAGGTCGCGTTGGGCGAGAGCGTCGACCCGGCACGCGACGCGATGCTCGCGACGCTGTTCGGCGTCAAGGACCGTCCGATCACGCAGGCCGAACTCGATCGCGTCCGCACGAAGTTCCTCAAGAACTTCGACGAGACGATCAACAATCCGCAGGCGTTCGGCCGCGACCTCTCCGAGTGGATCGCGCTCGGCGACTGGCGCACGTTCTTCCTGCACCGCGACCGCTGGCGCAAACTCACGCCCGCGGACGTCACGCGCGTCGCGACCGAGTGGATCAAGCCGTCGAACATGACGCTCGGCACGTTCGTTCCCGACGCGAAGCCCGACCGCGCGCCCGCGACCGCCACGATCGACGTCGGCGCGATGGTCGCGGACTACCGGGGGGACGCCCCGGTGGCCGCGGGCGAAGCGTTCGACCCCACGCCCGCCAACCTCGAGGCGCGCACCGAGCGCGTGAAGCTCGCCAACGGCATGACGCTCGCGCTGCTGCCGAAGAAGACGCGCGGCGAGATCGTGCGCTTCTCGCTGCGGATGCGCTTCGGGGACGAGGCCTCGCTGCGGGGCACGTCGACCGCGGCCTCGCTCGCGGGTTCGATGCTCGCCCTGGGGACGCAGGCGCACCCCCGGCAGGCGTTCGACGACGCGCTCGACGCGCTGAAGGCCAAGGTGTCGTTCGGCGGCAGCGCGACGTCGGCCTCCGCGTCCGGCGAGACGGTCCGGAAGAACCTCGGCGCGACCCTCGAGCTCGTGGCCGAGGCGATGAAGACGCCCGCCTTCGACGCCGGCGAGTACGACAAGCTGGTCCGCTCGACGCTCGCGTCGATCGAGAAATCGCGTTCCGATCCGCAGGCGATCGCCGGGCGCGCCTTCAACCGGCACCTGAAGCCGTTCCCGCCCGGCGACGTGCGCGAGACGCCCACGTTCGACGAGCAGATCGCGCGCCTGAAGGCCGCGAAGCTCGACGACGCCAGGGCGTTCCACGCGAAGTTCTACGGCGCGTCGAACGCGGAACTCGCGATCGTCGGCGACTTCGATCCCGCGGAAGCGAAGGCGCTCGCCGACAGGCTCTTCGGCTCGTGGAGGAGTCCGCAGCCCTGGGCGCGCGTCCCGGACCCGTTCCAGCCGACGAAACCCGTCGCCGAGACGATCGACACCCCCGACAAGGCCAACGCGGTGCTGGTGGGCGGCATGGCGATCCCGATGTCCGACCGCTCGCCCGACTACGCCGCGATGCTCGTCGCCGAGCGCATCCTCGGCGGCGCGCCGGAGTCGCGGCTCTTCGCCGTGGTCCGCCAGCAGATGGGCCTGTCCTACGGCGTCGGCACCTTCCTCGACGAGGGGCGGCTCGACGACAACTCGACGCTCGGCCTGTACGCGATCTACGCTCCGCAGAACGTGGCCCGCGTGAAGTCCGCGATGGCCGACCAGGTCCGGCTCGCGCTCGACCGGGGCTTCACCGCGGAGGAGGTCGACAACGCGAAGCGCGCGCTCCTCGAGGAGCGGTTCACCGCCCGCGCCCAGGACGGCGTGGTGGCGGCCTCGCTCGTGTCGCAGGCGTACCTCGGCCGCACCTGGCAGTTCTCGGCGGACGTCGATCGC
>DAOMBL010000015.1:0-17591 GCA_035427325.1 Casimicrobiaceae bacterium | reverse complement strand
ACGAACGCGAGCCGGAAGCGCGGGCTGCGGCGCAGGCCTTCGTCGACGCGCAGTCCCTGCGCATCCACCGGCACCGGGACGAGTTCCGCGCCGGCGGCGATCAGGCTGTTGCGCGCGCCTATGGCGCCCGGGTTCTCGAACCAGACGCGATCGCCGGGATCGAACAGCACCGACCCGATCAGCGAGAACGCCTGCTGCGCCCCGGCGACGATGAAGATCTGCTCGGCGTCGCAGCCGATGCCGCGGTTGGCGCGCAGGTGCGCGGCGATCGCCCGCCTGAGGGGGGCGTGGCCGAACGGCTCGCCGTAGCCCATCACGTCGCTGCGGGCGCGGCGCCAGTGCTTGGCCGACAGCCGCGCCCATTGCGCCATCGGGAACGCGTCGAACGCGGGCAGCGCCGTGGTGAAGGCGCGCGGCGCCGAGGGCAGCCGCTGACGCTCGCCGAAGCGCTGCACCGAACGGGCCATCGCGCGCGAGAGACGCGGAGGCCCGGCCGCGGAGGCGTCGGCGCCCGGCGGGGGCCTGGGCGGCGCGGCATCCAGGGCCTTCGACACGAACGTGCCCGCGCCGACGCGCGAAGCGACGAGCCCTTCCGCGGTCAGGCGATCGAATGCTTCGATCACGGTCGTGCGCGACACGCCGAGATCGCGCGCGAGCATGCGGCTCGCCGGCAGGCGCTCGCCGGATGCGAAGCCGCCCGACAGGATCAGGTCCCGGAGGTGGACGTAGAGCTGCGTGCTGACCGGGCGCTTCGACGCATGGTCGAGGTGGACCGAGAGCAGCAGCGCGCCGCCGGCGCGCTTGACCATGCCGATGTCCGCGAGGGGAAGTCGAAACGGTATCACGAAAACTCCAGAATGGACCTGTCCGGCAGTCCATTCGGCCGCGCATCATCGCCGCTCCCGCACCCTGCCGGCCGCCGCGCCCATGAAGATCGCACGCATCGAGACCTTCGCCACCGAGTTCGTCGGCATCGTGCGGGTCACCGCCGAAGACGGGACCGCCGGATGGGGACAGGTCGCTCCCTACCACGCCGATCTCAGCTGCGCGGTCCTCCACCGCCAGGTGGCGCCCTGGGCGCTCGGTCGCGACGCGTTCGATCCCGAGGGACTGGTCGACCACGTCTTCGAGAAGGAACTCAAGTTTCCCGGCTCGCACCTGTACCGCGCGATCGGCGGCGTGGAGACGGCGCTGTGGGACCTGCGCGGCAAGGCGGAAGGAAAGAACGTGTGCGCGCTCCTCGGCGGGACTCCCCGCGAGCTTCGCGTCTACGCGTCGTCGATGCGACGCGACATCCGGCCGGAGGACGAAGCCGCGCGCTTCGTCGCGCTGCGCGACCGGTACGGATTCGACGCCTTCAAGTTCCGGGTCGGCGCGGAGGCCGGGCACGACGTCGACGAGTGGCCGGGACGCACCGAGGCGATCGTGCCGGCGGTGCGACGCGCGCTGGGCGACGGCGCGGCGCTCCTGGTCGACGCCAACAGCGGATTCACGGTGCGCCGCGCGATCGCGGTGGGACGCCTGCTGCAGGACCACGGCGTCGAGCACTACGAGGAGCCGGTGCCCTACTGGGAACTCGAGCAGACGAAGGAGGTGCGCGACGCGCTGGACCTGGACGTCACCGGCGGCGAACAGGACTGCTGGCTACCGACCTGGAGGCAGATGATCGCCATGCGCGCGGTCGACGTCGTCCAGCCGGACGTCTGCTACATGGGCGGCATCGTGCGGACGCTGCGCGTGGCGCGGCTCGCCGGTGCGGCCGGCCTGCCGTGCACGCCGCACAGCGCGAACCTCACGATGGTGACGCTGTTCACGATGCACCTGCTCGGCGCGATTCCCAACGCCGGTCCGTATCTCGAGCTTTCGATCGAAGGCCCGGACGTCTACCCGTGGCAGGAAGGCCTGTTCGTGCGCTCCCCATACACGGTGGTCGGCGGCAAGGTGACGGTGCCGAGCGGGCCGGGCTGGGGCGTGGAGATCCACCCGGACTGGCTCGCGGCCGCGCGCCGGCAGGTGAGCGAGCTGCGCTGATGGCAAGCCCGGATTCCGTGCACGCGCGTGCCGGGGCGGCGATCGCCTCGCTGCCGGGAGGTCACTACATCGACGGACGGGTCGAGCCGGGGCGCGAGCGCATGCCGTCGTTCGACCCGGGTACCGGGGAGGCGTTCGCCGAGTTCGCGGCGGGCGACGGCGCGGATGTGGATCGAGCGGTATCCGCGGCGCGCGTCGCGCTCGATGGGCCATGGCGCCGCGCGTCCGCCGCCGAGCGCGGCCGGGTGCTGATGCGGGCCGCGGCGCTGATCCGGGACCACGCCGAGCGGCTCGCCCTCATCGAGACGCTCGATGTCGGCAAGCCGCTGCGCGAGTCGCGCGGCGACGTCGCCGGCGCGGCGCGCGCGTTCGAGTACTACGCCGGCGCCTGCGACAAGCTGCAGGGCGACACCATCCCGCTGGACCGGCGCCACCTCGCGTGGACGGTCCACGAGCCCGTGGGCGTCTGCGCCCAGGTCGTGCCGTGGAACTACCCCACCTCGACGGCCGCACGCGGGCTCGCACCGGCGCTCGCCGCAGGGTGCGCCGTCGTCGTGAAGCCCGCCGAGACCACGCCCTTCGGCGCGCTGCTCCTCGCACAACTCCTGACCGAAGCGGGACTGCCACCCGGCGTATGCAACGTCGTCACCGGCACCGGCGCGCACGCGGGCGCGCCGCTCGTCGCGCACCCGGACGTCGCCCACGTGACCTTCACCGGCTCGGTGCCCACCGGCATCTCGGTGATGCAGGCCGCGGCGCGCAACGTCACGCGCGTGGTGCTCGAGCTCGGGGGCAAGTCGCCGGTCGTGGTGCTCGCCGACGCCGACCTCGACACCGCCGCGCGCGAGGTGGCGGGCGCGATCTTCGAGAACGCCGGACAGATCTGCTCGGCGGGCTCGCGGCTCGTGATCGCGAGGCCGATCCACGACGCGTTCGTCGCGCGGCTCGCGGCCCACGCGCGCACGCTCCGGCTGGGCCACGGCCTCACCGATCCGGGCATGGGCCCGTTGAATTCGCTCGCGCACCAGCGACGTGTCGCGGCGGCGGTCGACGCCGCACGGTCGCGCGGAGCGGTCGTGGCGACGGGCGGCCACGCCTGCGCCGATCCGCTGACGGGAAGGGGTTGGTTCTTCGCGCCGACGATCCTGACCGATCTCGCGCAGGGCGACCCGGCGGTGCAGGAGGAGATCTTCGGGCCGGTGCTGGCGGTGGCGGCCTTCGACGATCTGGACGAGGCCGTGGAACTCGCCAACGGGACGCGCTACGCGCTCGCGGCGGGTGTGTTCACGCGCGACTTCGCCGCAGCGCACCGCCTCGCGCGCGATCTCGATGCCGGGCAGGTCTATGTGAACGAGTACTTCGCCGGCGGGATCGAGGTGCCCTTCGGCGGCAATCGCCGATCGGGATTCGGGCGCGAGAAGGGCCTGGAGGGCCTCTTGGGCTACTGCCGGACCAAGGCGGTGGCGGCCCGGATCGAATGAGGCAAAGCGGACTGGGCGAGCGTTCATAATGGCCCTTTCCACCGGTCCACGATCCCGCAAGACTCGCGGAAGGCGCGGTGTCCGGACCGCGGCGCATCCCCACCCCACAGGAGGAATCGTCATGTCGATCCAGCGTTTCGCCGCGTCGTGCGTCGCCGTCGCGCTCGCCACCGGGCTCGGCGCCGCGCAGGCGCAGGAGATCACGGTCGTCTCGTTCGGCGGCTCCTACCAGGACGGCCAGTCGAAGGCGCTGTTCCAGCCGGCCGCGAAGGCGCTCGGGATGAAGGTCAAGGAGGAGACCTACACGGGCATCGGCGACCTGCGTCTCAAGATGAAGGCGGGCGCCAACACCTGGGACGTGGTGGCGAGCGGCTCGGGCAGCGCGGCGCGCGCCGGCGCCGAGGGCCTCCTCGAGAAGCTCGACTACAAGGTCATCGACGCGTCGAGCTTCCTGCCCGGCTTCGCCGGCGAGTACTGCGTGGGCGGCGACGTGTTCTCGACGGTGCTCGCGTGGAACACCAGGACCTACGGCGACAAGGGACCGCAGTCGTGGGCCGATTTCTGGGACGTGAAGAGATTCCCGGGCAAGCGCGCGTACCGCAAGAGCGTCGCCGGCGCGCTGGAGCCCGCGCTGATGGCGGACGGCGTGCCGCCCGACAAGGTCTACGAGGTGCTGTCGCAGCCCGGGGGCATCGAGCGCGCGATCCGCAAGATCAAGGAATTGAAGCCGCACGTCGCGGTCTGGTGGTCGTCGGGCGCGCAGCACGCCCAGATCATGAAGGACGGCGAGGTCGACATGACGACCGGCTGGAACGGGCGCTTCGACGTGGTCGCCAAGGACGGCGGCAAGGTCGCCTACACGTACAACCAGGGCCTCCTCGACTACGACTGCTTCGCGATCCCGAAGGACGCGCCGAACAAGGCCGCGGCGATGAAGTTCCTCGCCGAGATCGTCAAGCCGTCCTACCAGGCGGAGTTCACCAAGTACATCACCTACGGACCGACCAACAGGAAGGCCTACGACCTCGGGACCATCGACGCCGCCTATGCGAAGCGCCTGCCGTCGTCGCCCGAGAATGCGGCCAGGCAGATTCCGATCAACCTCGACTGGTACATCAGGAACGAGGCGCGCGCGGCGGAGCTCTACCAGAACATGCTCACGGAGTGACCGTCCCCCGGAGACTGTCGCGATGAAGGCGCGCGAGGGCGCCGGCCCGGCGGCCGGCGCCGCGGCCGTTCCCATCACGATCCGCGGTCTGCGGAAGACCTACGGGTCGCAGGTCGCGCTCGACCATGTCGACCTCGACGTGGCGAGCGGCGAGTTCCTGACGCTGCTCGGGCCGTCCGGATCGGGGAAGACCACGCTCCTCATGGCGCTCGCCGGGTTCATCCGCCCGGACGCCGGCAGCCTGAAGTTCGGCGATGCCGAAGTCGTGCGCATGCCGCCGCACAGGCGCAACGTCGGGATGGTGTTCCAGAACTACGCGCTCTTCCCGCACCTCGACGTCGCGGCCAATGTCGCCTATCCGCTGAAGCTCCGGCGCGTCCCGGCGTCGGAGATCGAGCGCCGCGTCGACGCCGCGCTCGCGCTGGTCCAGCTGGGAGGCTACGGGGCACGCCGCGTGCACGAACTCTCCGGCGGGCAGCGGCAGCGCGTCGCGCTCGCCCGCGCGATCGTCTTCGAGCCGCGCATCGTGCTGATGGACGAACCGCTGTCGGCGCTCGACCGGCAGCTCCGGGAGCGCATGCAGATCGAGCTGCGCGAGCTGCACGAGCAGCTCGGCATGACGACGATCTACGTGACGCACGACCAGCGCGAGGCGCTGACGATGTCGGACCGCATCGCCGTCATCGCCGGCGGACGGGTGATGCAGATCGACACGCCCAGGCGTCTCTACGACCACCCGGCCAACCGGTTCGTCGCCGAGTTCATCGGCGAATCGACGCTCCTCGAGGTGGACACGCGCGACGGCGGCTGCACCTGCGCCGGGGTTCCGATCGCGACCGCCGCGCCGGCGCCCGCCGGCCGCGCGCTGCTCCTCATGCTTCGACCCGAGCGGGTGCGCGTGGGCGACGGCGAGCGCCGCGACGGCCACAACGTGCTCGAGGCGCGCGTGACCGACGTGATCTACCAGGGCGACACGTTCCTCGTGCAGGCGGCGCTCGCCGACGGCAGGAGGATCGCCGCCCGCGGCATCGCGAGCGGCGGTGCGCTCGGCCGCGTGCCGCAGGCGGGCGAGGTCGCGGCGTTCGGGTTCTCCGCGGAGGACGCCGTGCTGATCCCGCGCGAGGCGGCCTGAGCGATGGCCGCCGCCGCCGATGCGAACGCGGGCGGGCTGCGCCGCGACGAGTGGGTCGAGCGGCTGGCGCTGCTCTCGCTCTGCGGGCCCGCGCTGCTGCTCGTGCTGGTCACGATGGTCCTGCCGATCGCGTGGCTCTTCGGCCTGAGCTTCCAGGCCGACGACGGCAGCCTGTCGCTCGTGCACTACCGCAGGCTCGTCGAGCAGCCCGCCTACGCGCGCATCTTCGTCACGACCTTCAAGGTCAGCTTCCTCACCACCGCGATCTGCATCGCGCTGGGCTACCCGCTCGCCTACGTGCTCGCGCAGCTGCCGCGGCGAACCGCGAACCTGCTGCTGATCGCGGTGATGCTGCCGTTCTGGACCTCGCTCCTGGTGCGCACCTACGCGTGGCTGGTGCTCCTGCAGCGCGGCGGGCTCGTCAACCAGTGGGGCATGGCGCTCGGGCTGTGGAGCGAACCGCTCCCGCTCGTCAACAACCTGTTCGGCACGCTGGTGGGGATGGTGCACATCATGCTGCCGCTCCTCGTGCTTCCGGTGCTCGGTTCGATGCGCGCGATCGACCGCGACTGCCTCAAGGCGGCGGCGAACCTGGGGGCGTCGCCCGCGCGCGCGTTCCGGACGGTGTTCTTCCCGCTGTCGCTCCCCGGGCTCGCGGCCGGATCGCTGATCGTGTTCGTGATCTGCCTGGGCTTCTACGTCACGCCGGCGGTGCTGGGCGGCGGGAAGGTCATCATGGTGTCGAACCAGATCGCGAGCGACATCGAGCTGTTCTTCAACTGGGGCGCCGCGAGTTCGCTCGGCGTCGTGCTGCTGGCGCTGACGATCTTCTTCCTGTGGGTGGCGTCGCGGTTCTCCCGCCTGCCCGGGATGGCCGGCGAGGGATCGCGATGAGCTGGCTCGACGCCCCCGCGTCGGAGACGCAGATCACCCATCGGTCGCGGCTGTGGCTCTACGCGCTCGCGGCCCTGGTGCTCGCGTTCCTCGTCGTGCCGACGCTGATCGTGATTCCGATGTCGTTCTCCGGCAGCCAGTACCTCGAGTTCCCGCCCCGGCAGTGGTCGCTGCGCTGGTACGAGAACTATTTCGCGTCGCGGAGCTGGCAGCAGGCGACCGCCACGTCGTTCGAGGCCGCCGCGCTGACGTCGGTCGTCGCGACCGTGCTGGGCACGCTCGCCGCCTACGGGCTCGCGGCGTCGCGCTTCCGGGCGGCGCGGGCGGTCCGGGTCCTCCTGATCACGCCGATGATCGTGCCGGTGATCCTGATCGCGGTCGCGGTGTTCTACGTCTACGTGAAGGCGAAACTCAACAACACGCTCGCCGGACTCGTGCTCGCGCACAGCATGCTGGCGCTGCCGCTCGTGCTCATCGTCGTGACCTCGGCGCTGCGCCAGTTCGACGCGAACCAGGAGATGGTCGCGCGCAGCCTCGGCGCGTCCCGCCCCCGCGCGTTCCTCACGGTCACGCTGCCGCAGATCCGGTTCGCCGTGGTTTCCGGCGCGCTGCTCGCGTTCCTGACCTCGTTCGACGAGGTGATCCTCGCGCTCTTCGTGAGCGGGGGCGCCCATTCGACGCTGACGCGCAACATGTTCCTCGCGCTGCGCGACCAGATCGATCCGACGATCGCGGCGATCTCGACGATCATGATCCTCGTGACCACGGTGCTGTTCGCGGCCTCGCAGGTCTTCGGGCGAGGCAGCGGCGACTGAGGCGTCGCGCCTGTGCTCCGCGCCTGCGCAAGGGGTGCGGGGTCTCCGGCGGCCGGCGCGTGCACGGGCCGGTCGCAGGAGTCGCGGGCGACCGGGACCTCGCCGGTTGCCGTACGGGTCGCGGCCGTCCACGGACGCCGGCCGTCGGACGCATCGCCCGGGAACGGGTTGCCATCCGCAGGGGGCGCTCGGATAATGGCACGCCGCCGGAGACGCCGGGTGGACCGGGCATCATCGCCGGGGCGCGGGCGGTCGCGCGGATGAACAATCCCTCCTTCCAGCAGGCGGCGTTCACCGGCGACGAGGATCGCATCCGTCCGCGGTCGCGCGCGCGCGCCCGAGGCGGTGCCGGCGGACGGTCGCGGTTCGTCGTCCTCGCGACCGCCTGCGTCGCGGCGTTCGCGGCGCACGCACAGGACTTCTCGGTCCGAGGCGGCTGCCGCGACGGCGTCCCGCATGGCATCTACGAACTCTCGACGACCGACGGCCAGGTGCGCGCGATCGGCGCGTTCAACCTGGGCCGACGCACGAGTTCGTTCCTGTTCTGGACTTCCGGCGGCGTTCGGGTCGCCCAGATTCCCTACGACGAGGGCGCGATCAGCGGCACGGTGGCGTTCTGGTACGCGAACGCGCCGAAGGGGGGCGATGCGACCTGGAAGCTCCAGGCTTCCTTCGCCAAGGGTGCGCTCGACGGTCCCAAGCGCTCCTGGTTCCCGGACGGCCGGTTGCGCGGCGACTACCTGTACGAGCGCGGAGCGCTCGTCGCGGCGAAGGGGTGGACGGCTTCGGGTGTGTCGCTCCCGGAGGCCGCCGCCCGCGCCCAGGCCGCGAAGGACCTCGTCGAAGACGCACGCGCGTATGCGGCGCTCGATGCGATCGTGGACGCCCACCTGCCGCACTGCGAAGGCGTGGCCGGCACCATCCCGCAGTAGCCGGGACGGCAGCCGGACCTCCGATTCCGAAGCGCGACGCGAACGCCCCCTTCGTCCCGGCCTCGGGCCCAGACACCCGTGCTCGTCTTCGTGATCCGCAGGAGCCTGCAGAGCGTCGTCGTGCTCGTGGCGATGTCGGTCATCGTCTTCGTCGGCGTCTACGCGATCGGCAATCCGATCGACATCCTGATCAATCCGCAGGCCGATCAGATCGAGCGCGAGCGCGCGATAGCCGCGCTCGGGCTCGACAAGCCGCTCTGGGAGCAGTATCTCGTGTTCCTGAAGGGCGCGGTCGCCGGCGACCTCGGCAGGTCGTTCGTGCACTCGACCCCCGCGCTTTCGCTCATCGTCGAGAAGATGCCGGCGACGCTCGAACTCGCCGTCGGCGCGATGCTGATCGCGATCGTCGTCGGCATCCCGCTCGGCCTGTGGGCGGGCCTGCGGCCGAACGCGCTGCCGGGGCGGGCGATCATGGCGGGCTCGATCCTCGGCTTCTCGCTGCCGACGTTCTGGGTCGGCCTGATGCTGATCATGGTGTTCTCGGTGATGCTGGGCTGGCTGCCTTCGAACGGCCGTGGTGCGACGGTCGACGTGCTGGGGGTGCCGCTGTCCTTCCTCACGCTCGATGGCCTCGCTCACCTCGCGATGCCGGCGACCAACCTCGCGCTGTTCAACGTCGCGCTCCTGATCCGCCTGACGCGATCGGGCGCCCACGAGGCGCTGCTGCAGGACTACGTGAAGTTCGCGCGCGCGAAGGGCCTCTCGAACCGGCGCGTGATCGGCGTGCACGTGCTGCGCAACATCCTGATCCCGATCGTCACGGTGATCGGCCTGCAGTTCGGCGCGCTGATCGCGTTCGCGATCGTCACCGAGAGCGTGTTCGCCTGGCCGGGCATGGGCAAGCTCCTGATCGACTCGATCAACCTGCTCGACCGGCCGGTCATCGTGGCCTACCTGCTCGTGATCGTCACGCTGTTCATCCTGATCAACCTCGCGGTCGACATCCTGTACTCGGGCCTCGACCCTCGGGTGCGCCTGTCGGACGGCGCGCCGTGAGCGCGGCGCCCGCACCTGCTGGGGCGCGGGGAGGGGCGGTCTCGCCGTTCCGGCGCGTGGTCGACGACTTCTTCGCGAATCCGGTCGCGACCTTCGGCTTCGGGCTCCTCTGCCTGATCGTGGTCCTCGCGGTGTTCGCGCCACTCGTCTCGCCGCAGAACCCCTACGACCTCGCGCAGATCGACGTGACCGACGGCCGACTGCCGCCCGGATCCGCGTCGGCGGCGGGCGCGACCTTCTGGCTCGGCACCGACGACCAGGGCCGCGACATGCTGTCGGCGATCTTCTACGGGCTGCGGATCTCGCTCGCGGTCGGCGTGGCGAGCACCCTCGTCGCGCTCGTGCTCGGCCTGGCCGCGGGGCTTTCCGCTGCGTATCTCGGGGGCCGGTTCGAGGCGATCGTCATGCGCATCGTCGACATCCAGCTCTCGTTCCCGGCGATCCTGATCGCGCTCATCCTGATCGCGGTGCTGGGGCAGGGGACCGGCAAGGTGATCGCGGCGCTGGTCACCGTCCAGTGGGCGTACTACGCGCGCACGGTGCGCGCGGCGGCGCTCGTCGAGAAGCGCCGTGAGTACATCGAGGCGGCGCGCTGTCTCGCGCTGCCGCCCGCGCGCATCGTGTTCGGGCACCTGCTGCCCAACTGCCTGCCGCCGCTGATCGTCGTCGCGACCGTGCAGGTGGCCGCCGCGATCGCGCTGGAGGCGACACTTTCGTTCCTCGGCCTCGGATTGCCGATCACCGAGCCTTCGCTCGGGCTCCTGATCGCCAACGGCTACCAGTACCTGCTCTCGGGCAAGTACTGGATCAGCTTCTTTCCGGGCGTCGCGCTCCTCGCGACGATCGTCGCGATCAACCTGGTCGCCGACCAGTTGCGCGACGTGCTCAATCCGAGGCTGCAGAAGTGACCGGGGTCCGGAGCGACGCGCCGCTGCTGGAGGTGCGCGGGCTGCGAACGCACTTCTTCACCCGGGCGGGCGTCGTGAAGGCGGTCGACGACGTGAGCTTCTCGCTCGCCCGTGGCGAGGTGCTGGGGCTCGTCGGCGAATCGGGGTCGGGCAAGTCGATCACCGGCTACTCGATCATGGGGCTCGTCGATCCGCCCGGCCGCGTCGTGGAGGGCTCGATACGGCTCGACGGGCGCGAGCTGACCGCGCTCGACGCCGAGGCGATGCGCGCATTGCGCGGCAACCGCATCGCGATGATCTTCCAGGATCCGATGATGACGCTGAACCCGGTCCTGCGCATCGACCGGCAGATGACCGAGGCGATCCTCGCGCACCGCGACGTCGGCGACGCGGTTGCGCTCGACCGCGCGCGCGACGCGCTCGGGCGCGTCGGCATCCCGTCGCCCGGCGAGCGGCTGAAGGCGTACCCGCACCAGTTCTCCGGCGGCATGCGGCAGCGGGTGGCGATCGCGATCGCGCTCTTGAACGAACCGGACCTCATCATCGCCGACGAACCGACGACCGCGCTGGACGTCACGATCCAGGGGCAGATCCTCTACGAGGTGCAGAAGCTCGCCCGGGAGACCGGCACCTCGCTCGTCTGGATCACGCACGACCTCTCGGTGATCGCGGGGCTCGCCGATCGCGTGTGCGTCATGTACGCGGGGCGCATCGTCGAGCAGGGGACGACCGCGCAGGTGCTCGGGACGCCGGCGCACCCGTACACGCAGGGCCTCCTCGACAGCGTGCCCTCGCGCAACGCGCGCGGCGCGCGCCTCAAGCAGATCCCCGGCATGACGCCCTCGCTCGTCGATCTCCCGCCGGGCTGCGCGTTCCGCGAGCGCTGCCCGCGCGCGGACGCGCTCTGCGGCGAGGCGCCGGCGATGACGTTCGCACCCGGCGATCCGGGCCGGGGCGCCCGCTGCCACCACCCGCTCGTCGCATGGACCTGACCGCGTCGCCGCTCGTCGAACTGCGGGGCGCGTCGAAGCGCTTCGTGAAGTCGCTCGACCTCGCTGCGCGGATCGCGAACCTCGCGGGCGCCCGGCTGCGCGAGGAGGTCGTCCACGCGGTCGACCGGGTCGATCTCTCGATCGCGGAAGGCGAGGTCGTCGGCCTCGTCGGGGAATCGGGGTGCGGGAAGTCGACGCTCGGCCGGCTCCTGGTCGGCCTGCTGCCGATGTCCGAGGGGGAGCGACGCTGGCGCGGCCGCCCGATCGACGGCCTCCCGCCCGCCGAGGCGCGCGAGCAGCAGCTGCGGATGCAGATGATCTTCCAGGATCCCTACGCGTCGCTGAACCCGCGCCTGCGGGTCGTCGACATCGTCGGGGAGGCGCCGGTCGCGCACGGCCTGATCGCGCGGCGGCAGCAGGTCGAATACGTGGGACTGCAGTTGAACCGCGTCGGCCTCGACCCGACGCTGATGCGGCGTTTCCCGCACCAGTTCTCCGGCGGCCAGCGCGCGCGCATCGGCATCGCGCGCGCGCTGGCGGTGAAGCCCGAATTCCTCGTCTGCGACGAATCGGTCGCGGCGCTCGACGTGTCGGTGCAGGCGCAGGTGCTGAACCTGTTCATGGACCTCGGGCGCGCGCTCTCGCTCACCTACCTCTTCATCAGCCACGACCTCGGCGTCGTGCAGCACGTCAGCGACCGGGTGGTGATCATGTACCTCGGCCGCGTCGTCGAGAGCGGGCCGACGCCCGAGCTCTTCGCCGCGCCGAACCACCCGTACACGCAGGCGCTGCTCGCGGAGGTCGGCCGCGTCGAGCCGAAGAAGCGGGCGTTCGTCCCCGTGAAGGGCGAGATTCCCTCGCCGCTCGATCCGCCTTCCGGCTGCCACTTCCACCCGCGCTGCCCGCACGCGATGGCGCGATGCCGCGAGGCGGCTCCGCCGCTCGTCGGGATCGCGCCGGAGCGGCGCTCGGCGTGCTGGCTCAACGAGGCGGCCGCGACGTGAGCGCCGCTTTCCTCCGCCACGATCCGCCCGTCGCGAACGCGCCGCTCGTGCTCGATTCTCCGCACTCGGGCGAGGACTATCCCGCGGACTTCGACCACGCGGCGCCGCGCGCGATCGTGCGCCAGGCCGAGGACACGCATGTCGCGCGGCTGTGGCGCGGGGCGCTCGGGCACGGCGCGACGCTCGTCGAGGCGAGGTTTCCACGCGCATGGATCGATCCCAACCGCAGCCTCGAGGACATCGATCCCGCGCTGTTCGCGCCGGGCGAGCGCTGGCCCGGCCCGGTGGCGCCGACGCGCAAGACCGAACTCGGCATCGGCCTCGTCTGGCGCCTCGCGCACGGCGGCTTCCCGATGTACGCGCGGCCGCTCACGGTCGTGGAGGTCGAGCGGCGGATCGCGACCTGCTGGCGGCCCTACCACGACGCGGTGGCGCGCGCGCTCGACGAACGTCACCGCGCGTTCGGAGCGGTGTGGCACATCAACTGCCATTCGATGCCCGCGGTCGGCGACGTCGTCTCCGACGATCCGGGCCGCGAGCGCGCCGACGTCGTGCTGGGCGACCGCGACGGGACGACCTGCGAGTCCGAGTTCACCACGCTCGTCGCCGGCGCGTTCGCGTCGATGGGCTATTCGGTCGCGATCAACGACCCCTACAAGGGCGTCGAGCTGGTCCGCAGGCACGGCCGGCCGGCCGAGGGTCGCCACAGCCTGCAGATCGAACTGAAGCGGACGCTCTACATGGACGAGGCGACGTTCGCGCCGAACGCGGGGTACGCGCGTCTCGAGCGGGACCTGGCGCGCGTCGCCGCGGCGGTCGTCGCGCACGCCTGGGACGCGATCGTGTGAGGCCGCGCGAGCAGGCTCGCGCGGACGATTGGTCAGACCTCTTGACCGAAGGCCGCACGTTGCGCTACCGTCGCGGCGCCGCACCCATTGGCCCGGCGGGCGCGAGCCCGGCCGGGCGCACCATTTCTCCCGGAGGAGTCCCCCGATGAAGACCCTGGTCCGCGCCATCGCGCTCGCCTTCGCCGTCACCGCCGGCGCCGCGAGCGCCGCCTACCCCGAACGTCCGATCACCTTCGTCGTCCCGTGGGGCGCGGGCGGCGGCACCGACACGACGGCGCGCTATTTCGCGACGGCGCTCGAGAAGGAGTTCGGGCAGCCGGTCAACGTGGTCAACCGCACCGGCGGCAGCGGGGTGGTCGGCCACAGCGCGATCGCGTCCGCGCCTGCCGACGGCTACACGATCGGCATGATCACCGTTGAGATCACGATGATGCACTGGCAGGGTCTCACCGACCTCTCGCCGACCTCGTACACGCCGCTCGCGCTGGTAAATGCCGACCCGGCGGGCTTCACGGTCAACGCGAACTCGCCGTTCAAGTCGGTGAAGGAAGTGCTCGACTACGCGAAGGCCAACCCGGGCAAGCTCAAGGCCTCGGGCACCGGGCAGGGCGGCATCTGGCATCTGGCGCTCGCGGGGCTCCTCAACGACGCGAAGGTTCCGCAGTCGGCGATTCCCTGGGTGCCGTCGCAGGGTGCCGCGCCCGCGATGCAGGATCTCGCGGCCGGCGGCGTCGACATCGTCACCTGCTCGCTGCCGGAAGCGCGCGCGCTGATCGACGCCGGCAAGGCGAAGCCGCTCGCGGTGATGGACTCGAAGCCCACCCCGCTGTTCCCGAACGTGCCGACGATGAAGGCCGCGGCCGGCAGCAACTGGACGGTGTCCGCGTGGCGGGGGATCGCCGCGCCGAAGGGCCTGCCCGCCGACGTCCAGCAGAAGCTGATCGCCGCGATCCAGAAGATCTGGAACAGCAAGGAGTTCAAGGACTTCGCCTCGTCGAAGGGCTACGGCATGGAGTGGGCGCCCGGAGCGGAGTTCGCGTCGTTCATGGCGAAGGGCGACGCCGACATGGGCGTCGTGATGAAGGCCGCGGGCATCGTGAAGTGATCGCCGCGTCCCGGGGCGTCGCCGGCGTGCGTGCGCCGGGGCGCCGCGGGAGCGCGCGGCCGCACGCCCTCGCGCGAGGCGCACGATGAGATTCAACGACGCGGTCTTCGGCGCGATCCTGCTCCTCGCGGGGCTCGCGATCGTCGGCTACGTCCAGACGTTCCCGAAGATCCCCGGGCAGCAGGTCGGCCCGGCGATCTACCCGGGGCTCGTGGCCGCCGGCCTCGCGATCTGCGGCGTGCTGCTGATCGCGAGCGGCCTGCGGCACCGCTCGTCGCAGCCGTGGTTCGCGCTCGACGAGTGGACGCGCTCGCGGCAGCACGTCGTCGGGTTCCTCGCGGTGATCGCCGCGGTGGTCTTCTACATCGTCGCCGCCAACGCGCTCGGCTTCCTGATCGTCGGCGTTCTGATCCTGTTCGTGCTGTTCCAGCTGTTCGGTGTGCGCCCGGTCACCGCGGCGGTCGTCGCGGTCGTCGCGACCTTCGTGATCTGGTTCGCGTTCTACAAGCTGCTGCGCGTCCCGCTCCCCTGGGGCGTGCTGACGAAGTTCGCGTTCTGAGGGCGGCCGATGGACGCGCTCGTCACCGCCTTCGGCATGGTGTTCAACCTGCAGACGATCGCCGTGATGCTCGGCGCGTCGCTGTTCGGGCTCTTCGTCGGCGCGGTGCCCGGGCTCACCGCGACGATGGCGACCGCGCTGCTCGTGCCGGTCACGTTCTTCATGCCTCCGATCACGGCGATCGCCGCGATCGTGACCGCCACGGCGATGGCGATCTTCTCGGGCGACGTCCCGGGGTGCCTGCTGCGCATGCCGGGCACGCCGGCGTCGGCCGCCTACACCGACGAGGCCTACGCGATGACCCGCAAGGGGCAGGCCGAACTCGCGCTCGGCGCGGGCCTCGTGTTCTCCGCGATCGGGGGGCTGTTCGGCACCGTGGTGCTGATCCTGTCCGCGCCGGCGCTCGCCGACTTCGCGCTGCGCTTCAGTTCGTTCGAGTACTTCTGGCTCGTCCTGCTCGGCCTCTCCTGCGCGATCGTGATCACCGCCGAGCGCCCGCTCAAGGGCATCGTGTCGCTTCTGCTGGGCCTCCTCGTCGCGGCGGTGGGACTCGACAATCCGGCCGGCTTCCCGCGGTTCACCTTCGGCAGCACCGAACTCATGGGCGGGATCGGCCTCATCCCGATGATGATCGGCATGTTCGCGGTGTCCGAGATCCTGCGCTACGCGGTCGAGACCGGCCCCAAGTTCGTCATCGACGGCAAGCCGCTCGGGAACGTGCTCGCGGGCATCTGGGCGCTCCTGAAGAAGTACCCGAGGCAGGTCCTGCGCGGCAGCGTGCTGGGAACCCTGGTCGGTGCGCTGCCGGGGGCGGGCGCCGACATCGCCGCCTGGATGAGCTACGGGATCAGCAAGAAGCTGTCGAAGGAGCCGGAGAAGTTCGGCACCGGCCACGTCGAGGGCATCGTCGAGAGCGGCGCGGCCAACAACAGCGCGCTGGCCGGGGCGTGGATCCCGGCGCTCGTGTTCGGCATCCCGGGCGACTCGATCACCGCGATCGTGATCGGGGTGCTCTACATGAAGAACATGAATCCCGGGCCCACGCTGTTCACCCAGAACCCGCAGAACATCTACGCGGTCTACCTGCTGTTCATCGTCGCGAACCTCATCATGATTCCGCTCGGCCTCCTGTGCATCAAGGTGGCGAAGCGCATCCTGTCGGTGCCGCGCGAGATCCTGATGCCGATCATCCTGCTCTTCTGCATCGTCGGCACCTTCGCGATCAACAATACGCCGTTCGACGTCGGCGTGATGCTGGCGGCGGGCGTCGTCGCCTACGTGCTCGAGGCGAACGGCTTCCCGATCGCCCCGGCGATCCTGGGCGTCGTGCTGGGCGAGATGCTCGAGGAGAACTTCGTCACCTCGATGATCAAGTCGGACGGCAGCCTGCTCGCGTTCTTCGATCGGCCGATCGCGGCCACGCTGGGCGTCCTCACGCTGGCCGCGTGGTTCCTGCCTCCGATCATCCGGCGCCTGAGGACCGTCGCGGGCGCCTGAGGTTCGCGCGGGAAACCCCGACGTTGGCGGGGTTTGCCGCAGCGCGGTATAATCCCGCTGATTTGCTGGCCGCGTTCCGGGCCGGAACGGCGAGAGGTCGCGCCGGGCCGCCGGAACGGGGTGTGCGGGACATCCGGGACGATGCGCGACAAGCTGACCGTCGGCAACTGGAAGATGCACGGCGGTCTCGACGAGAACGCCGCGCGGTTCGCGTCGCTGCGGAGTTTCCGGGCGGCCGGCGGGCGCGCGCTGGCGGTGTGCGTGCCGTTCCCGTACCTGGCGCAGGCGCGCGAAGCGCTCGCGGGCGCTCCGGTGGGTTACGGCGCGCAGGACGTCAGTGCGCACGCGTCGGGTGCGTACACGGGCGAGGTGTCGGGCGCGATGCTCGCGGATTTCGGGGCGCGCTACGCGATCGTCGGCCACTCGGAGCGCCGCCGCTACCACGGCGAGCGCGACGAGGAGATCGGCGCCAAGGCGCGCGCGGCCCTGGCGGCGGGTGTCACGCCGATCGTGTGCGTCGGCGAGACCCTCGAGGAGCGCGACGCCGGTTCGACCGGCGCGGTGGTGGAGCGGCAACTGGGCGCGGTGGTCCGCGTCCTCGGCGGGGCGATCGATCGGATCGTGCTCGCCTACGAGCCGGTCTGGGCGATCGGCACCGGGCGGACGGCGAGCCCGGAGGAGGCGCAGCGGGTCCACGCGCAGTTGCGCGCGCAGCTCGCCGCCGCGGGAGCGAAGGACGTGCAGGTGCTGTACGGGGGGAGCGTGAAGGCGGCCAACGCGGCCTCGCTCTACGCGATGCCGGACGTGGACGGCGGACTGGTCGGAGGCGCGTCGCTCGACGCGAACGAATTGCTGGCGATCGCGGGATCCTGACGCGGTCTCGGGGAACGGACGGAACGACGATGGATTTTCTCGAAGGTTTCCTGCTGATGGTGCACGTCGGCGTGGCGGTCGCGATCTGCGGATTCGTGCTGCTGCAGCACGGCAAGGGCGCGGACATGGGAGCCGCGTTCGGCAGCGGCTCGTCGGGCAGCCTGTTCGGCGCGTCGGGCTCGGCGAATTTCCTGTCGCACACCACGGCGGTCCTGGCCGCGGTGTTCTTCATGACCAGCATCGGACTCACCTGGTACGTGTCGTCGCACACCCAGCGCGGCAGCCTGATGGAGCGC